>CAYNUX010000392.1:0-4233 GCA_964400115.1 uncultured Cytophagia bacterium | reverse complement strand
AGCGCCAGTTTATATCGTTTGGCCCACAAGGCCCAGATGCCAAACGGGACTAAAAGCAAGATCGGTGTAAAAAAGAGCAAAGAAACAAGTTGCATTGCTTTTCCGGGTCTGTTGGCACGGGTCGTGATTCGGCCTATCCAGGGCGACCAGAAATTGAGCAATTCCGGAATATAGTGTTGGGTCAGGTATGGAATCGGATAGGTTTTGATCAGTTTGAATAAAGAAGAGGATTCCTTGTCCACATAAATCTTTTTTACATCGATAGATCTTACAGGCTCACCGCCCTGTATCAACCAAAGGTCGGCTTCATAATAGGGGTGGAGCCACACCATATAGCCATTGGCATTCAGAGACAACGAATCCAACCCGATCAAAAAAGCGGATCTCCGCATGCGGGTCGATGTAACAGGGTCTGCAAATGTCATTTTCAACAGGCTGAGGGTATCTTTTTTGGCGAAAACCATTTGATAATCCCATTTGGATTCAGATGAATCCAAAAGAACCCGGCCATCAGAAACGGCAATTTCCTCACTGGCAATAAACGCACAAGAGTCAGACGTCCTGACAAGGGTAACCAGAGAATCACCGGATGGCGTCCAGGCTTGCATGTGGTCGAGATCCAGGGGGTCGCCCCCCCGAAAGAGCAATCCCACATGTCCGTCGGGCCGGTAATCCATCTTTTCCAGGGGCAAGAGGGTCAGGAAATGCTGGTCATCGATCTCGCAATGAAAATAGAGTGAATCGGAATCCTCGATTCTGACGCCAAATGTCTCATGGGGAAATGGCGCATCCTCGCTGAGAATTTTTTGAGAGTAGAACATCAGGTTCAGCCTATCCAGCACCCGGGTTTCAGCCAGACAGGCACGTCCCGGAGCAAAAGATCCAAAGACCCGGTAGTTTCGCAGGGTCCAGGGCGTCATAACCACGATTACCAGGATGATCATTGTCAGAGTATGAACGATTTTCCTCTTGTGGGGGACGCCGGATTTGAACAGCATCCAAAGGATAAAGAGCACGAGTCCGGGCATGAGCACAGGTCGAGTGAGCATGGCCAGGCCGAGGCCGGTGCCGGCAAGAGCGGCCCACTTTAGGTTTTGTCGCTCATCATAAAATAAAAATGCCAGACAGGTCAGCGAAAGAAACAGAGCAAACAGTTGAGTGACGTATAACAATCCGGATATATAAACATAAAAAGGATAAAGCGCAGCCACCACTGCCACCCAGCGGCTGGCTCGTGCAGACAGGAACCTCTTTGCAATGGCCCAAAGAACCGCGATTTGTAAAAGAGAGAGTAGCACCTGTATCAGCCGGACGGCCTCATACTGGTGCCCCCATACAGAATATATCGCTGCCAAAAAAAGGGGATATACCGGTTCAAGACAATAATATTGATAATCGTTATAATAATGAAGGCTGGGACCAAATCCCTGGTTTTCCACCAGACATTGAGCTGCCGTATCATAATGAGCTGTATCAAAATAATAGGGCTTGTCTTGGAGAGTAAATACGTATATCACTCTTGAAACCAAAACAAAAGCAAGCAACCATAAAACAAATCTCTTGCGAGAGTTTTCATTTATTCGTTTCATCGTGTCAATTCGAACCGATAGATTGTGATTTTGGGTTGTATTTTTTCCTCACCCGGGATAAATTGTTTTACCACTGTGGATTTTTTTTGCAACCAGTCAAAAAACTGCTGACGATCCTCAACCAATGCCGGATATCGTTCTCTTGTTTCCTGCCATTGCAATGTTTGGCGGGTAAAGCCGTCAGATATATAATACTCTGCATGTGACTTGATTTTTTCGATCAATTCATCTCTGATATGGATCTGTCGTTTGGTCAAATCGATGTCGATCAGCTCGTACGTCTTGCCGTTTACCGATTTACCCTCTTTTTTAACGGGCAGAGGTGGCGGAAAGGACTCGACAGCAAGAACACTGTTATCGGGTATATTTTCCAGTATCCATTCTCTGGCCTGCGTTCTGGGATCTTTTGCAGACAATTGATTGAAATACCAGAATGCTGATCCTATATTGGACACGGCGATCCAGCCAATAATCAAAAGCGAAAAGATTCGTTGCATATTTTTACCCAGAGCCCGGCTCATAAAATCCCAGGCCACCGCAGCGGAAATCATAAAAAAGGGTACCAGAGGGAGTACATGGCGCATGGCTTTGATTGACATGGTTTCAAACATCCAGTAGCTCGGGATGATAAAGGAAAGCAATAACAGATCGGCCTTGCGGTGTTTCCAAACATGATAGAATATTCCCAAAACAGACAAGAGTGTAAGCACAAGCCCAAACGTTGTCGGGATGGCATTGGGATAGAACACCCCAAATCCTTCGGCATGGTCGCCGCTCCAGTAGGAAAGGAATCCGCCACCGCTACCGATTTTTCCCACCTGTTCAAACTTTTTGGTACCAATGATGCCGCCAAAAGTCTCCTGAAAATCGAGCCACACCAGCGGACAAGCAATGAGAAACGCGATTGATCCGACGATTATTGTGATCCCAATCCGTTTGTCAAAAATTCTCTTAAACCAGGTGCTAACAGGATAGCGGCTAAAGTGAGCCACCAGCAAAGGTAAAGGCAGGGTCAGCATGCTGAATTTGGTGGCCGTAGCCACAGCCATGGTCACGGCAGAGGCTGCATAGAGTTTGATTTCATCTTTTGCCAATAATAAACTGGTCAAATAGAGACAAAGCACGCCAAAAAGTGTAGCAGGAACATCAACGGTATTGAAATGAGAATTTCGCACATGTACAAAATTGATCGACAACAAGAATGCGGCGATCAACCCGATTTTTCGGGAAAAGAGCTGTTTAGCCAGTTTATAGGTCATATAGACGGTCAGAACGCCGAAAAGGGCCACCAACAGGCGTCCGAGCAAATAAAATTGAAACGGATTTTGCTCATAAATCAAGGGTAATTGGGACATCGACTCGAAATGGCCGGTCATCAGGGAGCCCAAGATATAGACAGCCATAGCCCCTGCCAGGATATAGGTATAAAATGGCGGATAGACATTGATCCCAAAATGAGCCTCGGGATCCATAAATTTCGTTTCCAAGAGTCTTCCTGCCTGAGCGACCAGTTTTATCTCATCCGGATGATAAAAGTACGGTGCACCGAAATCGATCTGATAAACTCTCAAGGCCGCTGCCAGCAGCAGGATGGCCAAAAGCCAAAAGCGGGACGATTCGTTTGGTTGGGTTAGATTCATATTGTTCTGATCGCCATATTATGTTTGACCTGCGGAATCCGCAGCAAAATAACAACGATAGCCAACAGATTGCGAATGGGATAGAAAATAGATATAAATGAAGAGTGCATAGACTGGCCATGTAATCGTTGCTTGACCACAACAGGAATCTCTTTGATTCTAAAGCCTGACAGCGCCAACAAGAGCAGCATCTGCGCATCCGGATAATCATGCGGATATTCCGAGGCAAATAGTTTGACAACCGGTTTTGTCAACAGTTGAAACCCGGTGGTCACGTCTGCGATATTTTTGCCGCTCAGCATTTTCAAGACGACACTGAACAGCTTTATGCCCAGGCGCCGCGGCAAATTGGTTTCATAGCCGGTATCGACAACAAAGCGCGACCCCAGGATGACATCATGAGGATCTTTGATAAACGCGTCCACGAGTTTCATGATATCCGGGGGTTGGTGCTGACCATCGGCATCGATTGAAACGACCAGATCATATTCCTTGTTCATGGCATAGAGAAAACCGCTTTGTAGAGCTGCTCCGTATCCGACATTGACCGGAAGCTGCAAGACATTGACATTGGCGTTGCGTGCGACCAATGTGGTCTGGTCTTCAGAGCCATCATCGATGACCAGGATATCTGCATCGACCTGTTTTTCAACCAGTTCTCTTTTTACCTGCAGCAGTTCACCTAATACCTGAGGCAAATTTTTTTCCTCATTAAAAGAAGGAATAAGAATGAGCAATCTATCCATCTTTTAATTCCTCTCTTGTTTCTTTAAGCGCGATTTTGCTGCACGCCTGAAGAGTCTTTCATATTGCTCCGTTACCCGATCCCAGCTATAGCGGTCTTTGACTCGTTGCTTTACGTTCACGCGATAATTTTTCATGGTTTCCGGTTGATCACACAACAATTGCATCTTTTCTGCAAGATCCTGATCATCGAACCGGTCGAAATAAAGTCCGGCAGACCCCAGGACCTCCCGGTGTTCCGGAACATCATTGGCAAGCAC
>CAYNUX010000391.1:0-4256 GCA_964400115.1 uncultured Cytophagia bacterium | reverse complement strand
ACATTTTTTAGTGCTCCCCCCAATTCAACGCCAGTCACATCTTGGCTGGTATAAAAACGAAACGTTTTACTTGTCATAGCTTTTTGCACCCGTTCACAAGCCTGAAGTTCATTACTGGCAACCACAACTGCAGTGGGGATCATTTTGCTCACTTCTTCGGCATGACTGGGTCCGGATAAAACCACAAAACGCTGTCCGGCCAACTGTGTACAGCATTCATTGATGATTTCAGAAATTCGTTGCAAGCTTTTGATCTCTAATCCTTTGATGCAGCTCACCAGTATAGTTTCCGGTTTGAGAACACATTCTGATAGAGCAGCCAAAACCGATCGTGCCACATGTGAGGGCACAACCAACAGGATAATATCTGCCTCAACGACTGCCTGATTCATATCCGGTGTGACCAGAATATCCTTGTGCAGAACAAGATTTGGAAGCATCTCTTTTCTTTTCCGCGTACGGATTAATTTTTCGGCAGCATTTTCATCAAACTCCCACACCGTCACACGATGACCGATGCGTTGACAATGATCTGCCAGAGCCAGTCCCCAACTGCCGGCACCCAGAACAGCGATATTTTTGTCTTTATATGTTTTGTACATCTTTTTCCTGCCTTACAACGCTGCCAATGATTACAGCTGGTTCATCCATATCATTCAAAATTTGGACTATGGTATGAGCGCTATCCGGACGCACAACGAAAACAAGTCCAATACCAAGATTAAAGACCTGCCGCATTTCATCATCACTTATATCTCCCAATTCCTGAATCAGTTTAAAGAGCGTTGGAACCTGCCAGGAATTCCAATCGATATTCAATGCCAGTCCGGGCTGTAGCAGGCGTTTGGTATTCCCCACCAGTCCTCCGCCCGTGATGTGGCTAATGCCGGTTACGCCCTGTATCTTACGCACGGCCTGTATTGGTTTTTTATAGCTCTTGTGCACAGCCAGCAATGCTTCGCCCCATGTGGTATAAAGTCGTGAATCGAATTGCGCAATATCAATTTTTGCATGTTCAAGTAATACTTTACGTGCCAGTGAAAAGCCATTGGTATGCAGGCCGGTAGAATTTAGGCCAATCAGAACATCATCGGGTTGTATGTTTTTACCATCGATGACATCATCACGGTTGACAACACCGATAATCGTGCCTGCGAGATCGTATTCTCCTTTGCTATAAAAACCAGGCATCTCTGCGGTTTCACCCCCAATCAGTGCCACCTTGTTTTCTTTACATGCTTTGGCCATGCCAAAAATAATTTCTTCAGCCACGCGAGCTTGAAGGGATTGAGTACCGATATAATCCAGAAAAAACAGAGGGTCTGCGCCGCAGGTCATGATATCGTTGATACAATGATTCACCAAGTCTTGTCCTACTGAAGAGTGATGATTAAGCATAAAGGCGATTTTGAGTTTGGTACCGACGCCATCGATACTGGAGACCAGTACCGGATGGTGATATTTTTCAAGGTCGAGCTCAAAGAATCCTGCAAAGAGACCGATCTCATTCAAAACTCGATTGTTAAACGTAGACTTTGCAAGGGAAGCGATTTTCTGTGTCGATTCCTCGGCGGTATTCAGATTTACACCTGCATCTTTGTAGGATAATCCCATCAGTCAAGCTCCACTCTAGCGTAAGATTAATTGATTACGAACAGCAGTAAAAAATTCACAATTTTCAGGTTCCAGGTAATCGGGATAGGTCCAGGGATACCCTATAAACTTGCCCTGGCGCCAATACAATTGTACATCGCCAAATATCCCTTTACCCAGATAAATTCTATGGCTAAAATTTTTAGTCGTTGCAAGAACCAGCTTGGGAATTTCGATATAGCCGGGATCCAGATTAACAGTTCTTTTGCCCTGATCTGCAAAACGTTGTTCAATGGCATTTGTATAGAGTTTCAAATCAGGCAGACGTACAGGATCGATGTGGTTTGCAAAGGAGACAAAAAGCTTGATCAATGAGCGTCCCATTTCAACGGCATAATAGTCGGTATGCTCGAAAGCAAAAGGTCGGCTTGATCGCTGCACAGGGCCAAGGGACTGGCAAATCGTATCAAGAACGCATTTGATTTGTTCCTCATTTTGCGTACAGATACCACAAATAAGCGTTACATCGGCTATAGATTTTACGGTGCCCATAGAAAATCACAATCTTTAATTCAAACCCAAATATCTGTATTCTTGACGCTAAAATCAAGCTAAAAACAGAGTCAGGGTCGTTGAATGCGTTTTAAGGGATTTCCGCAGAGAGGACAATACTTGTACTCTTTATTGGGGAAAATATGAGTAGGATTTTCGGTGCACTGCATGATAAAGTTGGCCAGGAACTCGACCACAATGGTTTTGGCGTTTTCCTGATCTACCTGGAGTTCGTATTCTCCTCGTTCTGTGCGGCCAATGAGGTACACGTCGCACAGTTCAGGTCGTTTCAACCGGGCTTTGATGATTTCGCCATCCCAGCTTCTCAGATACACCAGAACTTCTATGTCGCTCCAGTGATAATAGCCTTTTTCGTCAATGCTGGGGTATTCTGATCGTTCGCCGGGTTGAACAAATTTTTTCCATTGCACCCTCTCCCCCGTCATTTCCATTAGTGCGATCTCTGGAAAGGAGATAATTTCACCATTTTCCAAAGAGATTTTAGTGACCACAGGATAATTCGATGGGATGTAGACGCCATAACCTGCAAAGCGGAAATCCAGTTTGATACCTTTGACAAGAATCGGCGCAAGCGTGGTATCAGGAGAGATTCGTGCATCGATAGCAATGATCTCCTGGCAATAAGGCGATTCAGTTCCGTAAAATAAAAAGACGACAACGAGCAACGTTTTCCACATGGCTCTCCTCTTGGTTTTAGAGGTGGTAAAGCATAAAATAGATCGTAACACCGGATATGGAAACATATATCCAAACCGGCCAAACCCAACGTGCCAGCCGTTTGTGGGCATGAAAGCGTTGTTTCAGGGCCAGCCAAACCAGTGCAAAAATAAAGGGAACCATCACAGCGGCCAGGACAATATGTGGAATCAAGATGGCATAATAAAGGGGTCGTGTCCAGTCGTAATAAGGATATCCCACAGAGCCAACCTGTGCGTGATAAATCAGATAAAAAGTCAAAAACAGAGCAGAAGCAAACAGGGCCGCAAGCATGAACCGTTTATGAATATGCGCATGTTTTTGTTTAATGGCCACAAAGCCGGAAATCAAAAGCAGAGTGGCTATGCCATTTAAAAAGGCATTCAAACTGGGTAAATAGGATACGTGCA
This sequence comes from uncultured Cytophagia bacterium, assembly GCA_964400115.1. Lineage (GTDB taxonomy): Bacteria > Zhuqueibacterota > Zhuqueibacteria > Residuimicrobiales > Oceaniaggregativiventaceae > Oceaniaggregativivens. Next base: position 984 of record CAYNUX010000391.1, on the reverse strand, counting down.
TTATTGTCTCGCTAAACGTTTCAGGTCATGTTGCAGGATTTCCATTTCTCTTTGATCCAGGGCATCATAGTATCCACGAATGCGGTTCTTTTTGTCTACCAGAGCGAGTTTTGAAGAGTGCCCCATGGGCAGGTTTTCAGCAGGCAAATAGAACCCTTTTTCACTCAGCCATATCACACTGTCGACCGGGGCACGTAAAAAATGCCAGCGGTCATCATTGACACCTTGTTTTTGGGCATAATCCCGTAAAACGGGTAATGTATCTCTCTCCGGATCAACGGTGATGGATACAAATTGAAGCTGATCAGAGTACGAGTATTGTTCGTACAACTTTATCATTTCAGATGTCATGATAGGGCATGCATTCTGGCAGTTTGTAAAGATAAAATCTACGAGTGTATAGTGCCCCCAGAAATCGACATAACCGAATTTTTCACTGTCATGCGCCTGAAACGAAAACTGGGGGACATTACCAATCACAGGCATACGTGTGACTGATCGGTGAGCCCAATTGATAATGATGCCGGCTCCGAGGGTCAAGACCACCAGAACCAGGATTCCACCGAACAGTAATCGTTTATATGTTTCAGCTGGCTGCATGGGGTCCCCTTATTTCAGTGAATATGATCAAAAGAGAGCCGAGATAGAGGCTGGCAAAAACCAGATGCAACCATTGGGCAATCGCAACGAGATCGATGGCCATCAAAAAGGAGCCGATAATAAATTGCAGTGCGACCAGAATCATAGCTCCCCAGGTTGTTGCAAAAGCCAGGCTATGGCTCGTTTGCGAGCGTTTGAGAAAATAAAAGCCGATCAACCATGTTGCCACAGCCAATCCGATGCCCAGAAGGGCATGCAGGTTATCCACCCAGGTAATGCGTTCAAACCACTGTTGTGCAGACAAGAGTGGAAATTGATCCTGCAAACGTTCCAATGCTTCTCGTACCTGGGTACCCAGGATAATTTGAATGATTGCAGCACCCC
>CAYNUX010000390.1:0-4282 GCA_964400115.1 uncultured Cytophagia bacterium | reverse complement strand
TAAAGCGGCAGCTGGAGCGGGCCAAAGCTTCGGAGCCCAAAAAAAGAAAAGAGCTCTTGCAACTGGTCGTCGATTACGAGAATCCGGGTGAGGGGGGCTATTACGATAACCTGGGCACCTCCAATTCTGCTCCGCATGTCGTCTTTGGCTATCCCTACGATCATGGTCAGCCTTATGTCAGCCAAATGCTCTCAGAGGGCAATCGTCCCAGCCAGCGATCCATGCATTTCACACAGGATGAGGATCAGGGCGTTACGTTGCACTATCGCGATCTCGACCCGGACGCCTCTTATCGGGTTCGGTTTACGTTTGTGCGTCCCTGGTTTCAGGAGCGCTATGCGCATCGTATGAATCAAAAGAGTCAGGCGATTTACGCGGATGATTTAGTGTTGGCACAAAATCTGGAATTACCGCTGCAGATGAGCGATTTTTTCAGTTTCGATATTCCCGGGTCCGCGACAAAAGATGGCGAGCTTTTTATCCGTCTGGGGAAAGCTCTGGATGTCGCAACAGGCGATCGTGTGACCGTGGAACAGTGGCGCAATTCCGGCGGATGGGGAACACTGGTCTCCGAGGTGTGGCTGATGAAGGAATGATGCCTTTAGGTATTGCGAATCCTGATTTCCCTGGCTACATGCTCGGTTTTTGCCAATTTATTATTGTCGATGGATCCAGCTAGATCTGATCGGGTAGCTCAAAAGGGGGCCGGTATTGACGCGAGAGGTACCGATCTGCATCGGGATCATTGACATATTTCTCAGCATAGGAATTGAATTCCAGTTTACGTTCGGTACGACAGGCAATATTGCCCAGATGGCAAATCGTGGTCGAGAGATGACCTTCCAGGACATCTGCATTGAGCTCTTGCACGTTACGCGAGCGCACACAGTCGATAAAATTTTGAAAATGCTCCAGGCCTCTGATTTCAAAAGAGGACCTCTCGAGATCATCCCGTGTCATCGCGAGTCCGGGTTCATCCTTGGAACCGAAAAAGGACTTGAATTGGCCGGGGGCCATCTGCATCCATCCTTCTGACCCATAGAAAAAACATCCGCTTTTCATTCCGGCTTCAGGATTGGTATACAGACTATGTACGGTCAATTCGGTGATTACACCGTCGCCATATTCAAAGGTGGCCATCTGAAGGTTGGGGATTTCCTGATCCGAGTCATAGACATAAAATCCTCCGGTGCAATGAATCTTTTCCGGGTGTCGTCGTTTGTCGAGACTCCTGCGAATCATGTCCATCATATGGACACCATTGTTGCCGAATTCTGTGGTGCTGGTATCCCAAAACCAGTGCCAATTATAATGAAACCGGTTTTCATTAAATGGCCGCATCGGTGCCGGTCCTAGAAACAGATCCCAATGCACTCCCGGAGGTATCTCACTATTTTTGACATGCCCGATATTGGGACGATGCCCATATACAATGACGCCGGCGGAATAGATATCGCCCAGTATTTTCATGTTCTTCAGGCTGTGAATGGATGTTTCCAGGGTGCACGATATGATCGCTTCAAGAGTGCAGCAGCCTGATCGCTACCCAGGATCTGCAATGTATCATGATCCCAGCGGATTTTTTCTGCTGTTTCATAGGCGATCATACCCAGCTGAACGGTCGCCGTACTAAAAAAAGCATCCCGGGGGGTGCACAGAGGCTTTTCACGCGTTTTTACTGACTGTAAAAAATCAGCCATATGATCTCGACCCATTTCTGCTTCTATTTTGAATTCCTGTCGCTCCTTGTCTTTGGCATTGGGAATAATGACCCAACGTCGATCCGTCACAAAGACAGTGCCTTTTTCGCCATAAAAAAAGATACCATTAGAGACCTCGGGTGTATATTCCGTTGCACCCCACAGACGATGGCGCCAGACCACCGGACAAGTCGCGAAATCGAAAGTGGTGGTGAGAATGTCAGGAGTGGTAATATATCCATCATAGACATAGATTCCGCCTGCGGATTGGACGGAAAGTGGTGTCGTCTCATCCAGCGTCCAACGAATAGCATCGATGAGGTGAATGCCCCAGTCCACGAGGTGACCATTGCCATACGCTTTTTCAAGCCTCCACGCTTTATGCCCGATTTGCGGGCTGTAGGGCAATTTAGGGGCTGGTCCGCACCAAAAGTCCCAGTCCAGGGTTTGGGGAGGAGTTTGTGGAGTGGGGTCGAGCATTTTTGCGGTATAATGTATTTGCACATCTACCTGAATGATTTTTCCCAGATTGCCTTGCCGGATATACTCTCTGGCCTGTTGAATGGCCTTGCTCTGGCGCCGCTGAAATCCGACTTGTACCATCCGATCGCTGCGTTCTGCCGCAGCGGTCATGGCCTGGCCTTCGCGGATATCATAGGCCAGGGGCTTTTCACAATAGACATCCAGTCCTCTTTCCAAAGCTTCGATAAAGGGCAGAGCATGCCATTGCGGCGGCGTGGCGATGATGACGGCTTGCAGTCCGGATGTTCTGAGCAGGTCGCGATAGTCTGAAAATAATTGAGGTCGCGATCCTTGCAATTCATTTACCTCATTGGCAGCTTTTTCAAGATGATCGCTGTCCACATCACAAAGAGCCAGACATTCAACGCCACCCCCCTTAAAGGCGGCGTTTAAATCTACCATGCCATACCAGCCACAGCCGATCAGACCGATTTTTATTTTTTCAATATTTGCAGTCTCTGCACGGGTTTTGTTCCAGCCGGATAACGCCAGGGAGCCGGCTGTTGCATAACCTAAGAATTGTCTTCTGTTCAGTTTGGGTTTTAAAGGAAGAGATTGCCGATCTGGTTTATCCATATTGCCTCCTGACCTATAGTTGCTCAAGGAATGACCGGTATCCCCGTTTGCATACAACAGAGGGTACCGGTACTCTCATTATACACATCGCAGATAAAATATGCAATAAACATCGGCAAAAATATGACCGGTCATGAAAAAAGGGAGAGTTTTTTTTAAGATTTATAGATATCAGTATCTTACATTCTCCAATTTGATGTTTTTTGCTTCCAGACTCGTGCCCAGAACCAATTCACGATAGGCCAGTGAAAGATTGTAATCAATAATCGCTCTCAGCTCACTGGAGCGGGCATCGGACAAGTCGCGTTGGAACAAAAAGACATCATAATTGGTACTATTGCCCAATCTGAATTTTTCTTCTTCTGTTTCAAGTTTTTTTTCAGTGAGTTCACGCGCGATGCGGTAGGCATTGACGCGCTTTAGATTGGTCTCTACGGACCGGTTGGCTGTTTTGATTTCCAGCAACAATTGTTGTTCGAGATTTTGCTGGCGCAGGTTTGCCTGATCCCGGCTTACCATGCTTTCTGCCAGCTGATTTCTGGCAAATACCGTGTTCAGCGGAATATCCAGTGAGAGACTCACCGACCAGTTTTCATATTTAAAATTGGTTGCATCTCTGAATGCATCAGCAGAGCCTGCATCTACGGTTCCGATCACTCGTCCGGTTGTGGGATCATTGTTTTGGTAGAGAATTTGCGTTCCAGAGATACCAGGACTCCAATAGGATGCCTGCAGGTTAAGGTCGGGTAGCAATTGATTTTTTGCATATTTTACCTGCAGATCCTGATTTTTTATGTCATATTTGATCTCTTGCAGGTCAGGCCGGTTTTCACGTGCCAGATCAAGAGCTTTTGGCAGCGATATCGTCTGTTCTTCGACCACAGGTTTATCCAGTGGAGTAACCACTATATCCGTCCCGGATATTTCTGTTTGCAAATTGATCAGGGTTTTCAAAAGATCCTGGTTGTTTTGCACCAGAGCCTCGGCTTCCAGAATGTCTGCCTCCCGGGTCGCCACTTCGGCCACGGCGCTTTGCAGATCAATGGGTGCCAATCGCCCGATTTCGACAGAACGTTTATTTCGTTCCAAAAGATCACGGGCCAGTTCCAGAGATTGCTGGCGAGCTTTTAAATTTTCTATACTAAAGACCAAATTCCAATATGCCGATTCCACACTGTAAACCGTTTCCAAAAGCACTGATTTAAACCGTGATTCGGATATATTGGCATTGTTGCGTGCGATAATGATATCCCTGTTGTTCACTGTCAGGCCGAAATTTCTCAAAAGCGGATGAACAAAATCGAATGTCAGTGTACTGCCATATCTGGGATTTATGGTTTGGAATTTTCTGTTCGTCCGGTTTTGACTGTTCTCCAGTGAGACAGAAAAAGAGCCACCGGTGGGGACGAGCTGTGACATTTCTGCAGTATAGAATTGAAACTCTGTTTCCACCTGATTTGCTGCGTCAAGCCATGAAAAAGATG
>CAYNUX010000389.1:0-4283 GCA_964400115.1 uncultured Cytophagia bacterium | reverse complement strand
AAGTGGCTGCAAAACAACTCTCCATTTTCAGGATCATTCCGACTGGGAATAAATCCGGTCTTTTCTGCTGGATACTGGAAAAGATAATGGGAGTGGGATGCAATTGCAAGAAAAATTTTCTATATTCAGGACTGCTTAAATCGTCTGTCAGAGATTTTTGATTTTTCTTTGAAAAGAGAGTAAAAAATCGTATTCTCTTGAAAAAAGGAGGATAACGTGTACAGACTGTCTTTTATCATGGTACTTTTTATGCTTTTCGCCTGCCAGAGTGGGCCAAAGATTCCCCCCCAATCCCATCCTGATGTCAGCGACTGGGAGGACTTGTTCGATGCGGATCTGTCCAACGCTCTTTATCCGGATACGGTATGGACCTTAAACGATGGCATCCTTACAGCCAGCGAAGATCAGGCCATCTGGACAAAAAAGGGGTATGATAACTTTATCCTCGATCTTGAATTCCAAACCGAACACGAGACCAACAGCGGCGTCATTGTCTATTGCTCGGATATGGACAACTGGATTCCCAATTCTGTAGAAATCCAGATCGCGGATGACCATGCCGAAAAATGGTCGAGCATGCCCGGCACCTGGCAATGTGCCGCGATCTTTGGCCATCTGGCCCCAACGGAAAGCAGAGTCAAAAAGCCCGGCGAATGGAATCGCTATACCATTACGTGTCAGGATTCCATGATCTGGGTGATGCTCAATGGCAAGACCGTCACCGAGATGAACATGCAAAAATGGACCTCGGCCACAACCAATCCCGATGGTTCAGAGATTCCATCCTGGTTGAGCACGCCGTTTGCCGAATTGCCGACACAAGGGCATATCGGATTTCAGGGCAAACATGCAGGTGCTCCCATCTATTTTCGTAATCTGAAAATCAAGGAAATTGAATAATCGTTCTCATTCAGGAGAATCCTGAAAGATGTGATTAAGAAACTCTGACATGTGGTGCTGCACATAGTCATTGACCGGTTTGGCCAGATCCATAGAATGAGGCCAGCCTTCAAGGCGGTGGTATTCGTGATGAACCCCTGCCGATTTGAGCCATTGATCCAGCGAATCGGCCTGACTCACGGGCACCAGTCCGTCAATAGTGCCATGAAAGGTCAATGTGGGGGGATCATCAGGAGAAATATAGAAACGCGGTGAAGCGCGTCTATAGAGACCCGGTCTTTCCTGATAGGGAAATCCCATAAAATTCCGGGTCAAAGAATGCGAGCTGCCGTATTCGGTAGTGAGATCGACAGGCCCATATAAATTGACAACCGCACTGACTTGTGAGCCGACCGTGTCAGCACTGCAATCCGGATTCCAACGGTCATCATCGCTGGAATACCCCACCATCATGGACAGATGCCCGCCGGCAGAGCCCCCAATGACCGCGAGTTTCTGTGGATCGATGAGATACTCTGAAGCATGGGCCCGCAGCCATTGGATTGCGCATTTGGCATCATTGACTGCAGCCGGAAAGCGCGCCGATTTGACCAGACGGTAATTTATGCTGGCCGTAACAAACCCTTTGCGAGCAAACTCGAGCTGATAGAGACGATAGTCTTCTTTTTTTCCGCTCCGCCAGCCCCCGCCATGAATAAAAACAAGACACGGGGCAGGTCTGATCTGGCCTTTGGATCGAAAGATATCCAGTTTGCAGGTATCCTGTCCCACTATTTTATAAGGGATATCATGAATTTCCATGATCGAAGGGTCTTTTGCAGGTTCGGTATTGACCAACTTTACCCATTTTATTGCAAGAGCCAGATTTAACAGATTTTCATTGGCAAACCCCCTGGGAGGTTGATCCGGAGCGGATGACCAGTATATTATTCCTGCGATATATACACCCACCAGGATCGCACATCCTATCAAAAGCCCCTTTAACCAGGTCATACAAACCTCCACAAAATTGAATGATCTCTTGTCCGGAATTTTTTTTTAATATCGATAGATTATCATAGAAAAACCAGATAAAAAGTTCAAGAGAAATATTCAATGCAATTGGACAAAATGATATAAAGCGGGATAGAACCCGATTTTGATGGAACCACCGCCAAAAGAAAGATGGCCACCAACCTGACCGAATCCAGCAAGGCAAAGTCCCTTACCTGAACCATCCTCCCTGGAATAAAAATCGGACCTTCTTTTTCACCCCCTAAAACACGAATATAGTATAATTCCCGGTAAATCATTTTTTTATTGACATTTTCATGAAATAAAGTTACTATAATATAGAGACTATTACACTAATCATTGGGGAACCTTTATCTGAAAAAGGTTCAGGGAATATGCATCCGGATTTAAGGGAAATTCGGATGTTGATGATTATGCTATAGGATTTTCCAGGGGCCCCCATCTTTCTGTTTTTAACCTTATTTTAGTCTTTATCTTTTCGTATGAATGACAGGATTACTGCATTCATGTTTAGCATCCAATTGTCTGGCATCTGCGAAAGGGGGTGAAAACCATGCTATTCTCATGGGCATTTTGTGTCTTGTTCGACCCATCCTGCACCATCCATTCCCCACCTTGGTAAATGTACACCTTGACAAAAAAAGAATGAAAATTAAAAAATTACCTGGAGGCCATATGTTACGCAATATTATCGTATTCATGGCTATTTTCTGCCTGGTGCTTATCGGAATAAGCGCAGCTCAAACAGCCAGTATCGAAATAAGAAATAAGAGCAATCCTGAAGATTTTAGCGCAGGTGAGCTCAGATTCATCGTTTCTCTCAATACATCCCTGGCATATGATGCCTATTACTCTTTTACCACCTCTGACGGGTCCGCCAAGAGCTCACTGAACGACTATAAAGCCTATACCAGCCAACAAGTCAGAATCCCTGCCGGGGCGACCATTCGTCATGCCGTCGTCGAAATCTATGATGACGAGATGTATGAACCGGATGAAACCTTTACCGTAACCATCCATGATGCATACATCGATGATGGCAACAATACACCACTGACGATAACAACCGACACAGGAACCGGAACCATTGTAAATGACGATGGTTTGCCTACAATCCAAATACAAGATAAATCGCAGGTCGAGAATTTTGCTGCCGGGTTGTTGAGATTTCCGGTAAGGCTGTCCGCTGCTTCCTACTATGATATCTATTTCGAGTTCGAAACCATAGATAATACGGCCAAATCCCCTCAAGACTATGCAGCCACATCGCAAATGGTCATGATCAAAGGGGACAAAAACCGCATCTATGGCCATGCTGTTATCCCCATGGTCGATGATCTGATCGAAGAGTTTGATGAAACCATGTATGTGCAGCTGCTTTCTGCCTGGATCGATGATGGATCCAATACACCTATAACCCTCTCTGATGATATGGGCAAAGGAACCATTATCGATAACGATGCTGAATATATGGTCGATTTGTGCTCGAATATCGATTCGGATCGCAATGTAGGCCTGGCACCGGTGCTGGCTAAATTCAATTCGATCAAAGAAATGGCAGCTCATAAATGGTGGATGGACCTGGATATTCGTGCCAATTGGCCTATGCCGGATTGGATCTATTGGTATGTGGATCCACCCACAGGAAAAGATTACTATGGAATTCGATTGGCCGGACCCGTGAGCGATCACAAGTTTGAACACTTTATCGATGTCTATGAACCCGGTGGTCTCGGCCATCTCGTTGTCAAAGAAGCCAGTCCCGCTCCCAAATGGGGATGGGACAATGCGGTCGATGGCGACACATACTGGTGGAACGGTACGGCCATGGTCGGCAAAGACGAAACAGGCAAAGCCTGGGCAACCTTTGAATTCAGCGATCAAGGCACACGTACCATCAATACTCTTCGCCTCATGACCGATACCGGTATCGATAAACTCGGATTGCAGGCATCGGCGATCAAAGTCTTTGTCTCTACAGACGGAGAGACATTTACCCAGGTGCTGGAAGCGGAAAAAACAAACAATCGCAGCACTCCATGCGAAATGAATGACGACTGGATGACCTGGGAAATCGAACCGGTCGAAGCAAAATATATCAAACTGGTCGTCTGCGAACCCAATCATCAGACCTGGGTGGCGGTAGGTGAATTCGAGGTGTGGTTCGATGTGACCCTGCCCGACCCGGATCAGTGTTCCCTGGCTATGGAAAACGGTCAGGCCACTCTCGTGCTCAAAGATGGCGATGGCAATCCGCTTACCGGACTCACAGACCATGATATCAAAATCTATAATTTTCTTATAGAACCCGATTATCTTGGAACCACCAAAGCCATGATGGCCACCAACCTGACCGAATCCAGCGAGGC
>CAYNUX010000388.1:0-4287 GCA_964400115.1 uncultured Cytophagia bacterium | reverse complement strand
TTCTGTGCCGGGCAGCCAGGAGGCCATAAACACATCGGAGTCATGCAAAACCGGATCGATGATCATGGGCCGTCCGGAGATGAGCAAGGTGATCACCGGGATGCCCAGCTTTTTCAGTTTGCGCACCATTTTGATTTGAGGATGCCCGATCAACAGATCTTTGACGTCGCCGGCTCCCTCGGCATACGGGTCTTCGCCGATGACAGCGATGGCATAGTCGGCATCGGTTGCGGTAAAATTTCCGTCGGAATCGAAAATGAACTCCACATCCGGAGCCACTTTTTGTAACCCCTCCAGGATCGTCGTCCCTGTCGTAATGTCCCCGGCTGCCCCCTGCCATTCGATGGTCCAGCCGCCGCACTGTAATCCGATGTCATCCGCATGCCTGCCTGCCACGAGAATCTTGATATTCTCTTTGGGCAGCGGCAGGATGCCGTCATTTTTCTTGAGCAACACCTGAGATTCTCTGACACACTGCCTCGCGATTGCCCTGTGATCTTTTGATCCGACGCGGGCAAGAGGGACCGGTCTGCCATCGGACGCTCAAACAGTCCCCTTTCAAACTTTACGCTCAATATTCTGCGCACGGCATCATCAATGCGGTCCCGTGAAACCCGGTTCTGCTTGACGAGAGAGACAAGCGTCGTAAAAAAATCTACATAATGATCCGGGACCATCACCATGTCGATACCGGCATTGATCGAAGTCTCGACATCGGATGTATAGTCTCCCGGCAACTGGTCGATTCCTCTCCAGTCCGACACAATGAATCCTTTGAATCCCAGTTCTTTTTTTAAAACATCGGTTAAAAGAGTTTTATGACCGTGAAGCTTGACTCCGTTCCAGCTGCTATAAGACGCCATAATCGTTTTGACGTCGTTTTCGATCGCCGCCAGATAGCCGGGCAGATGAATGGCCCTCAGCTCTTGCTCTGATAAAACCGTATTCCCCTGGTCCACATCACCCTCCGTGCCTCCGTCCCCGAGATAGTGCTTGGCACAGGCCACAATGCTTGTGGGCTGATTCAGAGTATCGGTTTGAAATCCCTTAACCAAAGCGCCGGATAACACCTCGACCAGCTCTGGTGTTTCCCCGAATCCTTCATAAGTTCTGCCCCACCGCTCATCGCGCGGAACCGCCACACAGGGCGCGAACGTCCAGTCCATGCCGGTGGCCGCCACTTCGATGGCAGTGACTCGTGCCGCTTGTTTGACCAGATCCGGATTCCGGGTGGCCCCCAGTCCGATGTTATGAGGAAAAATCACGGCCCCCGTGACATTGCTATGGCCGTGCACGGCATCGACGCCATAAATCAGAGGAATCTTTAGGCGTGTGTCCAATGCTTTTTGCTGAAACCGGTCCGTCAAATCTGCCCAGCTTTTGGGGTCATTTCCGGCTGCGGGATCAGAGCCACCCCCGCTCAACACCGATCCGAGAAAATAGGTTGTGATATCCTGTACATTATCGACAGCCTCATGATCTGCCTGGGTCATCTGACCGACTTTTTCCTCCAGGGTCATGCGGGACAACAGGTCCTCGACCCTGGCTTCGGTGGATGCGGATGGATCGAGGTAAACGGGGATTTGAGCCTACAGTGTCGAACATAGGCTGGTAAGGAATAGTCCGAAGCAAAAGGAAACGAAACGATTGATCATGGGCGTTCCCATTCTGTTTGTGTGGCGGCCTGATCGACCAGACGATAATGAGTGACAGTGCAATATTGAAATAATTTCTGGAAATTGCAAAAAAATGTTGTCGATAGTTCAAAAATGTACAAAAATATCCTGTGTTTCAAATTATTTCAAGCCTTTTGGATTGTTTGTCTTTGTGTTGGTTAGCATTTATGATTTTGTTGGCTTTTAGATGGGGGACCGCTCCGGCTCTGTCCCCGCGGCAGCTCTTACTTGATTCCAGAGTTTATTTTATACCTGATCTCTTTTACAGGCTTGGGGAGCCTGGTGGGCCGCGGTGCCAGGATCCTCCACGGGCTCGGCACGCTTTCCCGCACCTATCGCCTCTCTTATTGGTAACCCTGGTGCTTTGTTGATTTTGGTCTTTTATTCGATCAATTAAGGGGCCGGTCAGCGATAGGTGCGGGACGATCGCGCCTCGCTCTCTTTTGGGAAAAAACTCTGGAGCCAAAAGATTTATCTTGACTTGGCTTGCTTACTGGTTATATTTTTTCGTTTTTCGTTTTTCGTTTTTCGTTTTTCGTTTGACGTTTGACGAGAGGAACAATCCGCAGACTCGAAATAATATCACAATGTCTTTACTCCTTTTGACGAACAGAGCTGTTCTATCCCTTTTAAACGATCGCACTGCCATGCTGCTTCCTCAAGCTTAAAAAGCAGTACCTCTGGCTATTCAAGCGCTCTCGTGGGCAGCATCCATGATCAGACATATTCTTTTGTATACCCGTCGCTGGCATAGATCCTTCAAGAGTGACAGCAGAGTTCGTATACCCAGTCAACTCTAAATCCTCTACGGGAAGTATAAATCCCTTAAAAGCGTTCCATAAAACGAAAATCCACCAAACTGGAAAAGGCTATCAAGTACGATCTCGTTGTCATTGGTTCCGGCCCGGCCGGACAAAAAGCAGCCATTGCCGCATCGAAATTGGCCAAGTCTGTAGCCATCATCGATCGCAAGTCCATGATCGGCGGGGTGTCGTTGCACGGCGGCACTATCCCCAGCAAAACCCTGCGCGAGGCGGTTCTCTATTTGTCCGGCATGAAACAGCGTATTTTTTACGGCAAAGACTATGCGGTCAAGGAAAAGATCAGCCACAAGGATCTCAAGGACCGGGTAGAGCTGGTGGAAAAGAGCGAAATGGAGGTGGTGCGCAATCAGCTCAGGCGTAATAATGTGGACATGTATTTCGGCTGTGCCCATTTCCTGGATCCGCATACCATTGCCGTGGATGCGGATGGCAAAGAACGGGTCACCCTGCACGGTGACAGGATCCTCATCGCCTGCGGCACGCGTCCGGCCCGCGATCCTGGTATTCCCTTTGACGATCGTTCGATCATCGATGTGAATCAGATTCTGGATCTGCAAAAACTGCCGGATGAACTCATCGTTGTCGGCGCGGGGGTCATCGGACTCGAATACGCTTCCATGTTCGCGGCCCTGAATACCGAGGTGACGGTCATCGAAAAACGTATCTCTTTGCTCGATTTTGTGGATACCGAAATCATCGAACGTCTGGACGGTACACTGGAATATTTTCGCGATACAGTATTCAACTATCCCACTCTGGCCCAAGCATACAAAGTCGCTGCATTGGATGGATTTAACAAAGTTTAATTCTAAAGATATTTTGTAATTTTAAAACTTTGGAGGATAATTCTGAAAAAAGATTTTCTATACCCATAAAGAACAAACTCTTTAATCGTTTTTTTGATAACAGGCAAATGTATTCACCATTTCGACGACGGCTTTCCAATCAAATCCTGCGGCATCCGCCCCGCATGGTGCTGATCAGCTTTGCCATGGTCATCGCTCTGGGCACCTTTTTGCTTTCGCTTCCCCAGGCCACGAGCACCGGACACCCTTTGGCTTTTGTGGATGCCCTGTTTATGGCTGCTTCGGCTACTTGTGTCACTGGATTGATTGTTGTCGAGACCGGTACGGTTCTTTCTCCATTCGGTCAGGTTATCATCATCATTCTGGTTCAGGTCGGCGGGCTGGGAATCATGACTCTGTCTACATTTTTTATCTATATACTTTCCGGACGACTGGGTTTCTCTGCACGACAAAGCCTTGTCGATACCCTCAGTCAGAATCCGGCCGTTGAATTGTCCCGTCTTTTGAAACATGTGCTGGTGTATACCTTTGTCATCGAAACCGCCGGGGCGTTGATTCTGACGTTGAGGTTTCTGGATGATTTTCCAATGCCAGCGGCTCTTTACCAGGGAGCATTTCATGCTATCTCTGCGTTTTGCAACGCTGGTTTTTCTCTATTTTCAGCTAGTTTTGCTGCTTATCAGAATGATCCTGTGATAAATCTCGTCATGATCGTTTTGATCATTTTGGGCGGATTGGGTTTTCTGGTCATTTTTGATCTGAATAATAATAAAAAGTCAATTGTGAAATTAAACCTCCGGTCTCTGAGTTTGCATACTCGTGTCGTTCTGCTTTCCTCTCTGGTTCTGATTGTGAGCGGCATGATCCTTGTTTTTGTTTTGGAAAGCTCTAACACCCTGAAGAATTTGCCGATGCATGGCAAGGTGCTTGCCTCGCTATTTCAATCGGTGACCACCCGAACAGCAGGATTCAACACAGATC
>CAYNUX010000387.1:0-4295 GCA_964400115.1 uncultured Cytophagia bacterium | reverse complement strand
TTGCAGCATCCCGGGCATGGTTTCGGGATGCTGATTTTGGTTTGTTCATGCATTACGGGGTTTACAGTCTGCTCGGACGCGGAGAATGGGTTCAGTACCGTGAGCAGATACCGGTCAAAGAATATGAAAAGCTCAAAGATCGGTTCAGCGCAGAGAATTTTAACGCAGATTTTATCACGGATATGGCCTTGTCTGCGGGTATGAAATATGTCAATATCACCGCCCGGCATCATGACAGTTTTTGTCTGTTCAGGACGAACGAGACTGACTTTAATAGTCTCACTGCTCCTGCAGGTCGTGATCTCATCGCAGAGCTTGCACAAGCATGCCATAAAAAAGGGCTGGGATTGTTTCTCTATTACAGTATTGCCGCAGATTGGAGACACCCCTATTTTTATCCCCGCGAGGCAGGCTGGAATGCAGCCCGACCGGCTTATAAAACGCCTGATCCGTCTTATCTCTGGCAAACAGATCAGGATTTCAAGATCTATATGAGATTTGTGCATCATCAATTGCGCGAACTATTGACCCAATATGGCCCCCTGGCCGGGATCTGGTTTGACCCGATCATGGGGTATTATGCACGTCCGGATCTGTTTCCCATGCTGGAAACGTACGCCCTGGTGCGCTCCCTGCAACCGCATTGTCTGGTTTCTTTTAAACAGGGCGCAACAGGAACCGAAGATTTTAGTACACCGGAACGCAAGATGGTCTCCAAAGTGGATGATGTGAGAAAGAGGTTTGGTGAGGCTCAGGCCCGGGTGGCTGCCCATGCCTGGGAGAAAAATCGAATTAAACAGCTAGAGATCTGTGATACCCTTTTGCCCAGATCCTGGGGCTATCATGCCGAACAGCAAGCCGGGCATGCGACCCCCAAAGAGGTTATGGAAAAACTCGAGCATGCGCATCATTATCGGGCAAACTTGCTTTTAAATACAGGCCCCAAAGGGGACGGCTCTATTCCCGATCAAGACCATGAAACCCTGCTGCGCGTGGGAGAGTTACGCAACGGTTAAGATCGGAAAAATGCTCAAGACTAAGAAAAAGGCCTTCTGTTTAATAACGGAAGGCCTTTTTTTTGCGTTTGTCGAGAAATCAGATTCCCCTGGCGTCCAGGATTTTTTCGATTTCATCCATGGTACGATTCATCGCTTGCATGGTCTTGTTGAATGGATCATCCGTGGTCAGATCCGCTCCTGCTATTTTAAGCAGTTCGATGGGATACTCTGATCCACCGGAAGAGATAAATGCTAAATATTTTTCTACGATATCTTTATCCCCCTCTAATATTTTTTCCGACAATGCCGTCGAGGCCGTGAATGAGGTCGCATATTGGTATACATAGAAATTATAATAAAAATGGGGGATATAAGCCCACTCGATGGCGAACAAATCATCGATATGGCAGATTCCCGTTTCATGGCCATAGTAGCGTTTCAGGATATCCCCATACATCTCTGATAGCGTGTCGCCGGTCAGGGGCTGATCCTTTTGAGCTGTTTCATGTATTTTCAATTCAAACTCGGCAAATTGTGTTTGCCGAAAAACAGTGCCTTTGATGCCATCCAGATAATTCATGAGCAACGATAAGCGAATATCATCATCCTGGATTTCATTGAGCTGTTTGTCGATCAGCAGCGCTTCATTCAGGGTTGAGGCCACTTCGGCCACAAAAATCGGATAATCCGCAGTGGGGAAAGGCTGGGTTTTGTTGGAAAAATAGCTGTGTAAAGAGTGACCCAGTTCGTGTGCCAGAGTGCTGACATCGTTGTATTTGGCGTTAAAGTTCATCAGGATATACGGATGAACATCGTATGCAGAACCGCTGGAATAGGCTCCGGAGCGTTTGCCAATAGTGGGATGATAATCGATCCATCGTTCATTGAAAGCGATATCGAGCACCGACAAATACTCTTTGCCCAGGGGAGTCATTGCGGCCATGATCATGTCCTCGCCCTGCGGAATCGTGAATTCAAGATCGACCCCCTTGACAACCGGGGCATAAAGATCGGAATATTTCAGGGTATCCAGATTCAGCATACGTTTTTTTAGCGACAGATAACGATGAAACGTGTCCAGATTCATGTTTACATTTTCGATCAGTTTATGGTAAACCTCTACGGGAATATTATTTGCATCGAGGGCACGGTGCAAGGTTGATTCGTAACCGCGAGAGTTGCTGTAAAAAATTTCTTTTTGAATATTGGCATACAGTTGAGCACCCAAGGTACGACGAAATTCATACAGTTTGCTGAAAAAGGCATCAAAGACCCTTTCCCGAACCGCACGGTCTTCAGAAGCCCGGTATCTGGCATAGGCAGACTGGTTCAAAAAGACATCTTTTTCATCTTTGATATCCAGTTTCGGATAGGGAAGCTCTGCATTGGTAAAAACACTATAAATGGATGAAGGGCCGCTGGCCAGACGTCCTGCTTCGGCCAGAATTTTTTCTTCTTTTTCAGAAAGCAGATGCTCTTTTTTACGCATCAGGTCATAGAGATAGAATTTATAATCTTGCAGTTTGGGCTCTCTGGCAATAAAGTCATCGATCGTGGCTTTATCCATAGCCACGATTTCAGGCTCGATAAAGGCCGCTTTGGTGCCGAAATTTGAATAGATTTGTGATGCTTCCTGTTCCAGCGCCATGTTGACCGAGTTTTTGGTATCCTGATCTGACATCATATGCGCAAAAGAATACAAGCGATTCAGTTCCCGGTAAATGTCCGAGCTGAACTGTAAACAGGCCAACAACTGATCCGGCGATTCCGCCAGTTTCCCTTTGAACGTGGAAATGTCGTCCAGCTGTTTAACCAGTTTTTCTTTTGCCTGTTGCCAGTCACTGGTAGAGGGGTAGAGATCAGAGAGCCTCCAGGTTTCTGTTTCCGGAACCTTTTCACGATCGGTGATTTGTGCCGATACAGTGGAGGCTAAAAATGTGCCCAGGAGTAGAGTCATAAAAAATCCCATCCGCTTGTTCATTGTTTCTCCTTGATGTTTTTGTGAATTATTGGGTAACATTCCAAGTCGTCGCTAAACCTCACGCCAAGGCGCAAAGCCGCAAAAAAGTGTTTTTAAATTGAAAAATTATCACTCTTGTCCAAAATAGACAAAAAAGATAAACGCAGAGAACGCAGAGAAACCGCAAAGGTCACAGAGAAAAGAAAAATGCAAAAACCAAAAGCCAGAGTGCATCGGTTATCGGGTAACCTGACTGAATGCTATTAAAACATTTTTACTAATTAAATTATTTATAAACAGTTCATTTTGGACAACACTGACAAGACTTTAACTTACAAAATCGAACACTTTATTCCAAGAATTTCCTATTCAGCATCGAGCCGTCGATGGTGGGGTAAAAGCCCTCTGGCTTTGACGAGGTTCATGGTGATCGACCCAAAGGGCAGCTCGGTCTTGACCCGTACCGGTATTTTTTGTTTGTCGCGGGTCAGCCATAATTTCATGTTGCCTTTGACCTTTTTTTCCGGCCAGTATTCAGGCACCGTGGGTTCGATCACATAGCATTCGTATTCACCCACAGGAACGTCGATGGTTTCGATCTCCCGGGTATTAATATGCATAGGATAGAGCTTTCCGCTAAACATACTGTTGACGATAAACAGCTTGTTTCGCTCCAGGTTCTGTGTACGCAGAAAATAGATCAAAGATACAATATTTTGTGTAAAGATCGGCATGTCGATATAATACCGGTCGTTGTAATGCACATATTCCATCAGAGGATAAAATTCGTAACGATCATCGGTTTTATGGCTGCCCTGGTTCAGGGTGCTATACAAGTACCACGGAAATAGGCCTTGCATGTCCATCCATGATTCCTGATAGTTATTGACCGGAAAGATTTTGGAAAAGGAATCATTCGATTTGGTTTCCCACAAGATGCGATAGCAGGCCCGTCCGCGGTGGTGCAAGGTATCCGGAATGCGCAAGATGGCCGACCCTGCGGTAATAAACCCATACTTTAACTCGTATAGCAAATACTCGTTCACACCAAAGGCAACATTTTTCACACGGAGGTTCATCGTGTCTTTGGGCAGGGGATCGCGCTCGGGTTTTTCGGGACCGTCATAGCCGAAAGCTATCGTCATCGATAATAACACTATACCTGAAAGGAATTTCATCCTGATCTCCTTGAATTCAACTCTTTTTTTTATACGCTTCAGGGGCCATAAAGTTTTATGATAGTCTTTCTTATGGGGACCGGTCAAGGCGTGTTCCGGTGATGAGAAAATACACCGGCAGGGGAGGTGTAGGAGGTAAGGGACCTGGCACAACCGCCT
>CAYNUX010000386.1:0-4300 GCA_964400115.1 uncultured Cytophagia bacterium | reverse complement strand
CACCGCCGGGTGTTTGAGGACCTCGCGAGCGGTACCGCCGTCGCCTCCTCCAATGACCAGTACATTTTTGATCTGATTATGGGCGAGCATGGCCGGATGACTGATCATTTCGTGATAATGGTGTTCATCTTTTTCTGTGGTCATGACCATATTATCGATAGTGAGGGTTTTTCCATAGGCATATGTGTCAATAATGCGTGTGCGTTGATATTTTGACGATTTGTCATATAGTACATCTCCGGTGTAACGAAGCGACAGAGCCTGATTTTCATCCTTGTCGGTAAACCATACATTGCGTTTATATTTTATTGTATCCACCGCAAAGTTTTTCTGTGCTTCTGCACGCATGCCTTTGAGATCAAATTCGACGCGTGTGAGCAGATTTATGGGACCGCGTTTTGTCTCCAGGGCAGAATAATTTTGCGCCTCAAATACCTGTTTCAGATGATCGAACGATTTCCACGGATCGACAGAATCGCCGCATGTAAAAAGATCGACCGCTGCATATTGATATTCGGGCCAGGTATGGATGGCCAGATGGCTCTCCTGGATGACGACAACACCGGATACCCCATAAGGAGAAAAGTGATGGAACGTCGAGTTTATGAGCGTGGCTCCGGCCCGGCATGCGGCATCTACCATGCCGGTTTCGGTGATGGATACATCATTGAGAATTTCGGGTTTGCATCCTAAAAATTCTACCAAAATATGAGTTCCTAATGCAGACATGGCGTTTTTCCAGTTAAGAGTTATGGTTTTAAAAGATCACTATCATTCACTGCTGTCCAAAATAAATGAGTATAGCCTTATTTCCCCTTGTATTTACACGCTTTATGTATTTCCAAAGCAAAGCACTCCAAAACAGGTCCCATTTTCAATTGGTTTCACGGAAACTGGAACGCAGAGAAAGATAAATTTCAAAGACTAAAATCTAACTCGCAATAATAAAACCATTCAAGATTCATTCAGAGTATAGATTGTGCTGTTTTTAAATGTTGTAGTTACTCAAAATTTTTTAATCGGCCTCATACAGGTTACCGGACACCCGATGCATTCGGGCTTTTGGTTTTTGCATATTTATTTTCTTGGCGACCTCTGCGGTTTCTCTGCGTTGATCTTTCTTTGTCTATTTTGGGCAAGAGTGACTATCATTGATGTATAGAGTGCCGGATTTTTGCTTTGGCTTCCGGGCTGAGTCCGATTGGCGCATCATCCTTTTCATGACGATCAGCATAGCGCCTCAGCATTCTTTCCAGGGCAAACAATTGTTTTTCATAGCGCCTGCACAACTCACACCCCAGAAGATGGATTCGAATTCCGACACGTTCTTTGAACGATAGTTTTTGATCCATAGAGCGGGACAGTTTTTCGCTCACCTGTTCGCATGTTGGAATGAATCGCGCCATGATCCCCATCATAAAATCAGCGATTCGAGTGAATAACTTGGACATGGAAAAGCACACCCTATTTTTCATAACGGTGTTATTTATTACAAGGAGAACCAGTTTTCTTCCAGGCAGCGACGCAGCTGTGCTCGCGCCCGGTGTAAGAGCACCCATAGATTAGACAGTGAAATATTTAAAATCTTACATATTTTATCTGATTCGACACCATCAAAGCTTCTCATACTCAAAATTTGTGCCATGCGCTCCGGGAGATAAGAGAAACACAGTTGTAAAATTTTTTGAAATTCCTGTTGTTCTATGGCTTTTTCAGGATGATCACCCCAGTCCCTGGGCGCTTTTTGTAAATCCCAAAATCCGTTCTCCTGAAAAGCGTCTTCAGGGGGGCTGATATTAATTTCATCTTTGCGTTGCGATGAACGGTAATGATCGATTATTTTGTGCTTTAATATACTGACCAACCAGGTGCCGAGTGTACTTTTTTTCTTGAAATTGGAATAGGCTTTTAGTGCCGATAAAAAGGTTTCTTGCACCAGATCTTCGGCCACAGTTTGATCATTAACACGCACAATCGCATAGCGAAACAACAGATCTCCATATTTTTCCAGCCAGTCGTCGGGATTTACGGGTTGTGAGGTCATAGCCCTCTCGTGTGGGTTTCTTTTTGATCCCCGTAAGTTGCGAGTTTTTTATCAAAAATGCAAGTATGAAACCATCGCCCCTATTCTGCATAGATCATTTTTCGGGTCATGCCTCCGTCCACAACGATACGAGTCCCTGTGATAAATCCTGCTTTTTCCGACACCAGTTAGAATGCCATTTCCGCAACGTCCATCGGGTTCCCCGCTCTACCGACAGGATGTTGTTGATAGTCGATCTTTCCGAGTGCTGGCACGGGTTCTTTTTGGCCGGACTGTCATTGGCAGCGCCGGTGACGATTACGCTCTTCATTTTACCTCCTTTACAAAATGAACAAAGCGGATTAAAAATTCATGCCCGGATTTAAAATCGCACAAAAAAATCTTGATTTCTAAGGCAATAACCTATATATTTGAAAAATATTTAATAGGAGTTTTTATGGGTCGACACACGAGTAATATTCGCTACATCATCCTGGTTTTTTGGTGGGGTTGGTGGTGGCGTCCGCTTATTCGTAGTGGAATGTCGATTCTATATTGACGAAACAGTTAGCAAAAGGGCCCACTACGAAACCAAATTTCGAGTGGGCCTTTTTTTTTGCTGAATAGTAACGAATCAAGGAGGATGTCCCATGGAACCCACCAAGTATCTGCTCGATGAAAAGGATATGCCACGAGAATGGTATAATTTGGCTGCTGACTTGCCAAAGGCCCCTTTGCCGCCATTAGGACCGGATGGAAATCCCATTAGCCCGGATATGTTGGCACCTGTTTTTCCCATGAACATCATCGAACAGGAGGTCAGTACAGAGCGATGGATAAAGATACCAGAGGAAGTTTTGGAAATCCTCAGTTTATGGCGTCCTGCACCACTCTACCGTGCCCGCCGTCTGGAAAAGATGCTGGGTACCCCCGCTCGAATATATTACAAAAATGAAGGGGTGAGTCCTCCGGGAAGCCACAAACCCAATACCGCTGTGGCTCAGGCCTATTATAACAAGGAATTTGGCATCAAACGTATCACCACCGAAACAGGTGCCGGTCAATGGGGAAGCGCGCTGAGTTTTGCCTGTTCACTCTTTGGCCTCGAATGCAAAGTGTATATGGTGCGTATCAGTTTCGAGCAAAAGCCTTTTCGTCGACTCATGATGGAGACCTGGGGCGGGAAATGTATCCCCAGTCCGAGTGAGGAAACAGAAACCGGGCGAAGGATTCTGGCTCAGACTCCGGATACACCGGGGAGTCTGGGGATTGCGATCAGCGAAGCCATCGAGGATGCGGTAACCGACACTTCCGGCAAGACCCGCTATTCTCTGGGCAGTGTTTTGAATCATGTTTTGTTGCATCAAACGATTATTGGCCTGGAGACCAAAAAGCAATTAAAGCTGGCCGGTGAGAAAAAAGCTGATGTCATTATCGGGTGCACAGGCGGAGGAAGCAACTTTGCCGGGCTGGCCTTTCCGTTCCTGGCAGACAAGATTGCCGGACAAGAGATCGATGTCATACCCGTGGAACCCACATCGTGTCCGACCATGACCCGGGCCCCCTTTTCCTATGATCATGGCGACACCGCTGAAATGACGCCTCTATTGGCAATGCACTCTCTGGGGCACGCCTTTGTGCCGCCTCCTATTCACGCCGGTGGTTTGCGCTATCACGGTGTGGCCCCCTTGATCAGTCATACGATTGAGACGGGTCTCATCTCGCCCAGAGCTATTGATCAACTCGAATGCTATCAGGCTGCTGTTGATTTTGCCCGTACCGAGGGATTCATCTCTGCACCTGAAACCAGTCATGCGATTGCAGCGACGATTCAGGAAGCCAAAAAAGCCAAAGAAGAAGGCAAGGAAAAAGTCATTGTCTTTAACTGGAGCGGGCACGGTCTGATGGATCTAAAAGGATATCATGCGTTTTTTGCCGGACATTTGGATAATTATCCCCTGCCCGAAGACGAGTTGCAAAAGTCTATTTCTTCGTTGCAAAAATATCCCAAAGCTCAGATATAATTAAAACAAGAGGGATATCCAAAGGATATCCCTCTATCATTGTCTACCACGACTCGTAAACCACGAGTTCTGACAGTTCTTTGCGTTTCTTGGGTTTGGTTTTTTCTTCAGAAGGATAACCAATAGGTGTGAATGCAACGGGATCGGCAAAAGGCGGAATGTTAAAGACCTCACGGGCAGCTTTTGGATCAAAATTGCATACCCAGCACGTGCCCAATTCCAGGTCTGTAGCTGCCATGATAATGTGATCCAT
>CAYNUX010000385.1:0-4316 GCA_964400115.1 uncultured Cytophagia bacterium | reverse complement strand
CGATTACATGACATGTTTTGGCGACAAATCTGTATTGCTCCTAATCTGCCGGTCTTTTATTTCAGCAATATCATTTTTTTCATTTCGGATTGTTTTCCATCCACTTCCAAACGATAGAAATAGACACCACTGACCATAGATTCTGCATGCCAGGCCACCTTGTGAACTCCGGCTCGTTTGGTTCCGCTCACCAATGTTTCCACTTTTTGTCCAACTGTATTGAACACGTTCAGCTTTACATCAGCAGCTTTGTCCAATGAGAACGAAATGGTTGTCACCGGATTAAATGGATTGGGATAGTTTTGTTCAAGCCTGAATTCGCGGACTGTCTTGGCCGAGTTTTCAACACCACTTGCACTTGACTTTTGCGCTTTCAAATCTGCAACAATGGCCTCACGATTGGCTTCATATTCCGCTTTTTTCTCGGGGAACCAATTCAAATCACCCAGAGGCAATCCGTCAGAAGCAGCTGTCAACAATTCTTCATTCGTGTAGCTCAGATCAAAGGGTAACGGCCATTGCTTCATATAAGGACCTTGTTCGTTCCAGTCGACAAGGTAATCTGTCAGCCAGTTTGCAGCAGGGATAACCGGCGGATTTGCAAAATAGCCTTTGAGGAATCCTATCAAAGAATCTGAATTCGAGTCAAATAAAGAAAACTGTGGGTCTTTCCCTTCAATAATATCTCCGATCGTCCAATTATCATCAAGTGCAATATAATCATAAGCGGAAGGAGGCAAGATCCCTGCCAACTGCAATGTGTCTTGATTATTGTACCAGTTCTCAAGGGCTGTTTCACGATAGAATGCATTATTGCCGAAATACAGTGAAACACTGTCCATATTAACGGCTTCATTATTATCGGCCAGATACATGGCCAGCAGATCGAGTGGTTCTATGGTCAATTTTGAGTCACCAAACCCAACCCAACTCCAATTATAGTACAGATTATTGGCAGCAATGAGTTCCTTCTGTCTCAAACCCAGCTCGTGCATCATGGTATTGACACAGGTATTATGTGCGTAATAGGTCTCTGTCTCAAACTGTGGGTCCCGAACGCGTATGGGGGCCCCCATATTAACAAAGGTATTGTTTTCACAGATAAAACTTGCGGTGGTAGGTTTTACCACAAAACCAACACCGCGCTCCGTTGTATTTGAGCCATCCCAATGGTTCAGAAAAACACAATTGCGCACAATGTGTTCGCCATTATCCGCCAACCATCGATTCTGAAAACGGTTCTGGGTAACAATCAGATTATCCAATACAACACGCTTTCCGCTGGTATTGTCCATAAAACGTCCGGTTGAAACGCCCGCATCGGACAATCCGGCGTAAATGGAATTTTTCAGAATGAATTCGCCGTCTGTATAGAGTCTGAAAAATTGTTTAGCCTGACCATTATTATTTGCTTTCATTAGCAAAACAGGTGGATGCCCATTTTCTGTATCATGAACAATAGGACCGTTGTAGGGACCGACAATTTCACACTTGAAGCCTTCTACATCCAGCCGGCCATCGAACAAATAAAATTTGTTTCTCTCTACTTTGTACACACGATTCGGATTTAAACGTTCTCCGGTGTCGGTGGTATCGCCAAGAATTTGACCGTTAACAAATTGATTGGGATTAAGCACAAGTGTATCCTGATCGGCTTCCTGTGCCATCAGAGAGCTTGTGAACAGAGTGCACCCAATAAAGACCACCAATAAAAGGTTTCGCATTTAACTTTCCTCCATAAATAAGAGTGATGTACTACACGACTTACGAATGCAACTTGACTCTCCTTTAAAGGCACCTCCTTTCGCACTGTATTTTTTTTCAAGAGCAGTTAAAAAGAATATCGAATACCCACATCGAATGTTCTGCCATAATATTCCCTGGCCTTAAGTTTTCCCAGCACACTCAATGATTGTTGATCAATACTATCGGTAATATTATTGGCATTCAAATATGTTTGCCATCCCTTCCACGGCAATTTCTGTTGAACGGTCAAATCCCAGCGATAATAATCATCTGTATAGGGGTCTAATTCCGGTCGAATGCCGATTGCCACGTTTCCCATCCGGCTGGAACTGCCTCGTATATTACCGGCTGTTTCTCCGGATCCGCCCGTGCCCAACATTTGTCCCTGAAAGAGAAATGAAAGTCGAGCAGACAATCCACCCAGATCATATCCCACAGTCAGATTCAGCACGTCATTGGGTTGATGCGGCATGCGGCCGACTCTTGACGAATCGACAAACACCCCGGGTGCAAATATATTATCAGGATCTTTGTAAAACACATCATAAGGGTATATGGTTTCACTGAACAATCGTGTATAATTCACATTCAACACCAGTCCTTTAAGTGCAAAAGGGAGATACCAAAAATTGGTTTGCCAATCCAGCTCAAAACCGCGCACAATGGTTGGTTTCTCATCTATATTGATCCAGGTGTCAATGGTAGTCATAATTCCGCCCAATTCGTATTGGTTGTCTATATCTTTGTTATTCGATGAATGAAAACGCAACGGAGAAATAATGTTGTCGATTTCTTTATAAAAGCCACCTGCCGTAAAAAGTCCGATGGCATTATTATAGACGGAAAAGTACAAATCCAGATTATTAGAGATAGAAGGCTTTATATTCATATTCCCTATTTGCAGAGACGGTTGCGCGGAAACTCCTGCATAATAGCTATAAGGGGAATACGCTCTGTAATCAGGACGAATCAGAGAGCGTGTACTTGCCAGGCGAATATCAAACCAATCTGCAGGTTTAACCCTCAAATGTATTTGAGGAAACCATTGATCGCTTTTTCGGGTAGAAGTGACCGGCTCGGAAAAATAATTCCAAACCCGCCAACCGGTCTGAATTCCTTTATACGCTAAATAATCTGTTTCGAAAGATTCATATCGGATACCCGGTTGAAACGTAATTCGTCTACCAAGATTTAGTTCCGTGCTTACATAAAATGCAGTCAAGGTCTCGGACATGTTGTATTTGCGTGCAGTAGATGCCAGTCCATCAATCACATAAATGTCTTTATCTTTAGCGAGTTGATCCAGATGATTTAACTTTCCGAAAGAGCCGGTCCAGAAAAGAGAATTCACAACTTCATTACCACTGAGAAAATTGCCTTCATCATACCCGGGGTCTTCAAATAAACTGGCACGCAGGTTTTGTTCATAATCTTTTGCCTCCACACCCAATTCAGGCCATAGTTCAGGCAACATTCGTGTAAATTCTTTTCCATTCGATCCTGTCTCAAAGGCCACAACATCATGCGTCTCATCGTTATCACGTTCGGTGATCCCATACTTGAATCCGAGAAAAAGTTTTCCTGTTA
This sequence comes from uncultured Cytophagia bacterium, assembly GCA_964400115.1. Classification (GTDB taxonomy): domain Bacteria; phylum Zhuqueibacterota; class Zhuqueibacteria; order Residuimicrobiales; family Oceaniaggregativiventaceae; genus Oceaniaggregativivens. The sequence continues at coordinate 983 of CAYNUX010000385.1, read as the reverse complement.
AATTTTTACTGATTTGATATGGAATGGTCAAATTTCCTCGTGCCATACGTTCCGATTCGACAACATCTCTTTTCATATTAAACAGTTCACTAACCGCCAACACATTATTTTTGACTGTGACGGAATTTAAATACTTTTTCGGTGTCGATCTGAAAACATCCTCAATGGACAATCTGCTAAATATGCTTTGTTTATTGGGCGATCCAATATTGAGCTGTAGATCACCAGGTCGATTCTGCCTGGAAACAGATTGATGCAGGGAAAAATCCAGCTCTATTTCACTTATATGATATTCACCTTGAAGCGCCTGACTCATGACCGTATTGTTAATATTTCGGTCAATCATATAACCTGTAAGCCGCTCCTGATCAACAGGCAAAGAATTCGACATATCCATTTGTTGTTCCGAGAGCTGGCTCGCAAATCCATGATACAAGAGTTTTCCGGCTGGTAACCGGTAATCAAAAATCAAACCAGCCCCATGCCGTTTTCTTTTCGTGGCTACATCTCTGAGTTTGACACTGCTTAAATCAATGTTCGACAATCCTTTTTCATCCTTATCAGATTCTTCATTAATGCCGTAACCTGCTCTTAACATATCGGAACTTCTGTCTATACGTTCCACATTGGCAGTCAAAACAACACCAAGCTTTTCATTAAAAAAACGGTTGCTCAGGGAAGCTTTAGTTTTGTAATTATCATAATTGTTTTGAATGGATCCATACCCCCCCTGCATTATGATATTGCCATGCCAGCCGGGCTCAGCTCCTGTGAGTCTCAGATTCACCGTTCCGCCGACTGCATCTGCGTCCATATCCGCCGTTAGTGCTTTGGTGACCTCAATGCCGGATAGCATATTTGAAGAAATCATATTCAAATCTACACTGCGATCATCCCGATCCGTAGATTGCAACCGAACGCCATTGACCATCATCACGTTATATTTTGGAGACATCCCCCGGATGGAAACTTTTTGTCCTTCG
>CAYNUX010000384.1:0-4322 GCA_964400115.1 uncultured Cytophagia bacterium | reverse complement strand
ACAGGTTATTCTCAATGAAGGACTTGTCTATCCCGCTCATATCGATCGCCGCGCTTTTAGTATCGCCCGAGTCTATCCGATGCTACCCAAAGATCTACCCTTTCAGGCTGTGGAAATCAGCCGGCGTTGCGATCCCGAAACTGCCTATATGCGCTTTGCAGGAATCAAAAATAAATCTCTTATACGAGCATCAGATGCCCACGATAAGCTCGATATTGGCAAGGCAACAACATGGTTCCGGCTCAAAGATCCTGCTTTCCACGAGATCAAACGAGCTGTCCGCTTGTCAGGCGGTCGTTGTACCAGCCTGAGAGCTCCTATGGATCAACTTGTAGTGAATTGAAACTCTATGCGTGAACTATCTTTACATATTTTGGATATCGTCACCAATTCTATTGAGGCAGATGCTACACGCATTCTCGTGCATGTACGAGAATCACAGCGTCAGGATCAACTGCTTATACGTATACGAGATAACGGACGCGGCATGTCCGAAGAAATGGTCAGACGCGTCAGCGATCCTTTTGTGACCACTCGCAAAACACGGGCCGTAGGAATGGGAATCTCGCTGATTAAGCAGGCTGCTTTACAGGCAAGGGGAGACGTTCAGATCCGTTCTCAGCTGGGCAAGGGTACGCAAATCGAGATAAAATTCAAATTACATTGTCTTAACCGTTTACCTATGGGCAACATGGTCGAGACAGTGATTAATCTTATTGTTGGAACACCGGATGTACATTTTGTATATATCCATGAAAATGATGAAAAGAGATTTGTTTTCGATTCATTCTGGGTATTGGCCCGAATGCATGAAACCGATTGCTCGTTTTTTAAGGCCGTACAAAAGGCCAGGGAATATTTGATAGAAAATCTTAAACAAATACAACAGGTCGACTGAGTTTAATCCATTATCATGACTCTGGACCTTTGATGTCGCACAATGAATATATTGTGCACCAATAATCATCCACACTTGAGTGCTATAGTTAAAAGAGGAGGTTGTACCGTGAAAACCTTAGCAGATCTCCGGGAGATTAAGGAGAAAGCCAAACGTGAAATGGCCGCTCGGGAACAATCTGCAAAATACCGTATCATTGTTGCCATGGGCACATGCGGTATTGCTGCAGGAGCTCGAAATGTAATGTCAGCCATTATCGACGAGATCAGCAAACGCAATATTACCGATACAGTGGTAACTCAAACCGGATGTCTGGGGTATTGCGATCAGGAACCATTGGTTCAAGTAGTCCAGCCAGACAAAACCACAATCACATATGGCAAGATTACCCCGGAAGAGGCTAGAAGCATTGTCGCTGAGCACATTGCTCAAGACAGAGTTCTTAGCGACCGTGTATTCATGCAGAGTTAATGTCAGAAGGAGATTATTATGCCGGATATGAAAAAAATAGATGAAATCGTTACTCAATACAGTGAGACAAAAACTCCATTGATTTATATCCTCAAGGATGTACAAAAAGAGATGGGCTCTTTGTCTGAACAGGTATTGACCGAAGTGGCTAGAAAAACAGAGATCCCTTTGAGCCAGATCTATGGTGTGGCCACTTTTTATAGCCTTTTTACTATCAAGGAAAAAGGAAAACATATCGTTCGCTGCTGCAATAATGCACCCTGCTTTGTCAATGGATCAAAAGAGGTTTTGGAAAAGGTTAAGGAATATCTGGATGTAAAAACCGGAGAAACCACCTTGGATAAAACGTTTACACTTGAATTTACAAGTTGTCTCGGACTTTGTGCAGTGGCACCTGTCATGATGGTTGATGATCAGGTCTATGGTAACCTGACTCCCGAAAAAGCAGTCGCGATCTTGAAAGACTATAAAATGAAAGGATCTGCCAATGCATAGATTACACATCCTCATATCTATGGACCCGCACACGATTGCTCAAGGAGCACGGTCCATCAAAGAGGCATTGATGAAAAATATCGCCCTGGCCAATCTAACGAATGAAGTCAAAGTTGTCGAAACCGGTAGTCTCGGTATCTATAACAAAGGCGTTGTGATGGTTATCTTTCCGGATAACGTCTATTACGCGGGTGTTCGTGTGCAAGATGTATCTGAGATTGTATCAGAACATCTTGTCAAGGGGCGCATTGTCGAACGGCTGAAATTTACCGAAATCCCGGAAAAAGAAATCGCCATGCAAGAAAAAACACCCCGCATTGGCAAACAAGTGCGTGTGGTGCTTAAAAATGCCGGGATTATCGATCCCGAGTCCATTAACGAATATATCGCTCATGACGGCTATGAAGCTTTGGGCAATGCACTCACAGGTTTGAAACCTTCCGAGGTTTTAAATGTCGTCACCGATTCCGGCATGCAAGGACGCGGCGGTGCTTTTTTTCCAACTGGAGTCAAATGGGGATTTACAGCCCGTGAAGATGCCGATGAAAAATATATCATTTGTAATGCTGACGAAGGTGAACCAGGAACATTTAAAGATCGGTTGATCCTGGAAGGTGATCCGCATGCTGTGATCGAGGGTATGACTCTTGCCGGATATGCAGTTGGTGCAACCAAAGGATTTATCTATATTCGCGGCGAATACTATATGTCTATCGAAAGGGTCAAAAGAGCTATCGAGCAAGCGCGTCAAAATGGACTACTCGGCGACAATATTTTTGGCTCTGGATTTAATTTTGATTTGGAAGTCCGTGAAGGGGCTGGCGCCTATATCTGTGGCGAAGAGACCGCTCTGATAGAATCCATTGAAGGTAAAAGAGGTGAACCTCGCGACAAGCCACCCTTTCCGGGTGCTGTTGGATTATGGGGCAAACCCACAATTGTCAATAATGTCGAAACCCTGGCAACTGTACCTCAGATCATTCTCAAAGGCGCCGAGTGGTACAAGAGTCTGGGAACCGAATCCACTCCAGGTACCAAGGTCTTTACTCTGGTAGGCAATATTAATAATCCTGGATTGATCGAGGTGCCCCTGGGTATCACTTTGCGAGAGATTATTTATGATATCGGTCATGGCATTCCCGGAGGAAAAGAGCTGTTGCTGGCCCAGCTGGGCGGCACAACAGGAGGTATCCTCACCAGCGAACATCTCGATCTTCCCCTGGATCTGGAACATTTACGGCAAGTGGGTGCCGGACTCGGTTCGGGTGCTTTACTGGTCGTTGATAAGAGCCAAAATATCGTGGAACTCGTCAAAAATTTTGTGGAATTTTTTAATCATGAATCATGCGGAAAATGCACACTTTGCCGTGAAGGAACGGGCCGGCTCCTGGAGCTGTTGGATAAACTCGATTCCGGTAACGGAAAACCCGGTGATATCGAACTCATCGAGAAATTAGCCAACACCATGATGACAGGAGCATTTTGTGGACTCGGCCAGGCAGCGCCAATACCCATTCTTGGTTGCCTGAAATATTTCAGGGATGAATTTTACAAAGAAACCGCTGAGGCTGCTGTTGCCTGAACAAAATGTCATGTGTTGATCGATGAGTCCAATCTATGGAGGAAAGAATGAACGTTACACTTAAAATAAATGGTCAGTCGGTGACCGTACCCGAAGGAAATACGGTTCTGCAAGCCGCAGAAAAAGCCAATATCCATGTTCCGCGGCTCTGTTATCATCCGGATTTGCCCCCGGTGTCGGCATGTCGTCTTTGTGTTGTGGAAATTAAAGGTGACCGCCTGTTACGCACAGCTTGTTCCTGGAAAGTACGCGATGGAATGGAAGTGGATACCAAATCCCATGCCGTACGTGAATCACGTAAAATGGCGATGGAGCTGTTGCTCTCGCGCCATCCTATGAAGTGCACCGAATGCGTGCGTAACGGTTCCTGTGAATTACGTGAGGCCGCAGATCAAATGGGATTACGCGGTAATAGTTTTGAATACCACGAACGTAAAGGAACCATTGATACCAGCAGTCCCTCTATTGTTCGTGATCCTTCAAAATGTATTCTCTGCCGTCGGTGTGTACAAACCTGTGAGCTCGTGCAAAGTGTGAGCGCAATCGGCCTTGAAGGACGGGGATATGAAGTGTGGGTCGATACCCCCTTTAGCAAAGGAATCGATACCGTTGCGTGTGTCGCCTGCGGCCAATGTATCGATCGCTGCCCCGTCGGCGCTCTCTATGAAAAGAGCCATGTCGAACAAGTATGGGAAGCCATCGATGATCCCACAAAACATGTGATCATTCAGACGGCCCCTGCTGTACGCGCTTCCATTGGTGAGGATTTTGGTCTCGAACCAGGAGCAATCAGTACCAAACAAATGGTAACCGCCCTTAGACGTCTCGGCTTTGATAAGGTCTTTGATACCAATTTCACTGCAGATCTTACGATTC
>CAYNUX010000383.1:0-4323 GCA_964400115.1 uncultured Cytophagia bacterium | reverse complement strand
ACTGGTTTTTTGACGGCTGATCATATGATTTAAGGCCATCTGACTGAACAAAATTGCCCGTTCTTGTTCATCCCAATCGACAAATTCTCTACCTTTTTCCTCGACGATTTCAGTGGCAAAATCCATCAGATACTGTCCGTGATAACCTCCTTCAGGTATCTGCTGATCATATAAAAGTGCGCTCATATATCGGGCACTCAATGACTCTCCCAGCAATTTAACCTGTCGTCCGGCATCATTTACATAAAATTCCCGACTGGCATTATACCCGACAGCCGCAAAAAGACTGGCAAGCACATCGCCTATTGCGGCTGCTCTGGCGCTTACTATATTCAAAGGACCCGTAGGATTGGCACTGACAAACTCGAAAAGCACATTTCCTGATTTTTCATCACGCTTGCCCCAATCCTCTCCTTCCTCTAATATAGCTTCCACGATCCCTTGCAAACTGGTATTGGCAAGAAAAAAATTGATAAATCCAGGACCCGCAATTTCGACTTTGCTGATTTTGTGGGGTTCCAGTTTCAATTCATTTACAATATCTTGTGCGATTTGACGAGGGGGTTTACGTGCAACTTTTGCCAGATTCATAGCAATAGTGATCGCAAAGTCCCCAAATTCTTCTTGTTTTGGTTTTTCCAGTACCAAATCATCGAGTGAGAGATCCAAATATCCTAATCGATGTAATGTTTCGAGAATGGTTTTCTTGAGATAAATCTGTGGTTTCATCATTATTCCTTAACGTGAGTGGTTTTAGCATCAGCCCACAATCGTTCAAGACCATAATAATCGCGCCGTTCAGGCAAAAACAGATGCACAACGACATCGACAAAATCCAATAGCACCCAGTTCATGGCATGAGTTCTTTCTACATGCCAGGGTTTCACCTTTTCCTCCAGCAGTGATTCACTGAGATGATCAATGATCGCCTTGATTTGTACATCGACTTCAGCCGAAGCGATCACAAAAAAGTCTGCGGCTGAAGTCAATCCTTGGAGATCCAATATGGCGATATTTTGGCCTTTTTTATCCAGGATTAATTCTGCAATACGATCAGCCAGATCGCGTCCTTTTAATGGCATAAAAACATCCCTATATTAAAAGTTCTGCCAGTTTATCAGATACAACATCGGGTGTTAATTCGAGCATGCACCGAAAATGATCTTTTGGACAATTTTCAGCACCCATATGGGTGCATGGCCGACAAGGCATGTGTTCATGTTCAACAACCCGGCTATTTGGGTTGACCGGATAAAATCCCAATTCGCGCGTTGTAGGGCCAAATATGGCCACGACGGGGTATTTCAGGGCATCCGCGATATGCATCAATCCAGAGTCATTGCTCACCACCGCACTCATTCGAGCCAGTACACTCGCGCTCTGCATGAGAGTGAGTTGCCCCATTAGATTTATAGCATCAGAATTCCCCAATTTTTCGATCTGCTCTCCGAGAAAGCGCTCCTGGGGGCTTCCCAAAAGCCAGATTTGCCATCCCAGTGACTGTAATTTTCTGGCGAGCTGTGCAAAATAATGCACAGGCCAGCGCTTATTCGCAAAGCCTGCACCAGGCACCAGGGCAACATGTATTTGTTGAGATGAAAAATTTTTCGACTGTATGAGCTCATTGATACTTTTATCTGCGTCAGCATCCAGATGAAACTCGAGATCAGAGTCGATGTCATGAACCCATTCGGCAATGGTATTGAGATATCGACGATGTACGGGTATGATTCGCTCATAGAGATTATATTTAAATTTTATCAACAAAAAGCGGAGCAAACGGTACTTTTTATAACGACGAATCGTGCCGTTTAAAAATAATGTCAAATACCGTGTTCTGGGATTATTGTGAACATCTAATATTAGCTGATACTCTTGTGCTTTAATCTTGCTTTTTAATCGTTCCAGTCCCGACCATCCCTCATCTTTGTCGACGATCATCAATTTATTAATATACGGATTTGATTTCATCAGATCCGAAAATTCTTTTTTAATGACAAAATCAATAGTTGCAGAGGGAAAACGCTGGGAAAGATGTCTTAACAGCGGAATGGTCAAAACGATATCGCCTATGGAAGATAATCGCAAAACCAAAATACGCGAAAACTCTTTTATTTCCCTGATTTGTTTTTGATCATACTCTAGCACTTGATTACTCAATTTTTCTCAAAATGATCCAGACCAGAAGTTTTGATAAACTCCAACCGGCTATTTTTCTCAGTAATAAACAGCGCATCCACCCCTTGCCATTGTTCTGCAATAGCTTTGCCTTTCTCGGGTCCCAATATAAACAGAGCTGTTGAGAGAGCATCGGCCAGAGCGCAGGACGGAGCTACCACTGTCACGCTTTTACATTTTCGGCCAGGATACCCGGTTTTGGGATCAATAATATGATGATAACGTACGGAATCGACAACAAAATACCGTTCATAATCACCGGAGGTGGCAACGGCACCATTGTCTTTCTGAAAACGACCAAAGAATTCACTTCGTTCACATGGATGACGCACATAAACACGTCGTCTACCCTGGGTCAATTCACCTGCAAGCGCTCGTAAATCTCCGCCGGCATCGATGAGTGCGTTTTCGATACCCGCATTTTGCAACGCCCTGATCCCTTCGTCAACAGCGTATCCTTTGGAGATACCTCCTACGTTGAGCCCGACTCTGCTTTTTTTGAAATGTATTTTGGAATCCTCGAGTTCGAGCCATCTTGCTCCCACCAAAGAGAGGCAAGAATCTATTTGGTGCTGCGCTGGAACAGAAAAAGAATCAGAATACCCGAAACCCCATATTTTCATAAGCGGAGCTATCGTGACAGTAAATGCCCCTCGAGTCCGTCTTTCCACTTTGAGTGCGAAATTGAGGATTTCCTGAACAGGTTTTGAAATTGCAACAAATTCTTTATCCGCCGTCTGATTGATACGATATATCTCACTCGTGCTATCAAAAGAAGAGGTGAGATGCTCGATTGTTTCCATTCTATCGATGGCCGTCTCAATAGCCTGATTGACCACAGCCTGCGGTTTTTCATCAAAAACACGGATACTGACGTACGTATCCATCATCATCACAGTTTTCTCAATGGGATTCCATTGGGGGGTTCGCTCGCAACTCGGTGCGACCAAACTCGCGAAAGCGATCAACCAATAGATTATATTGCGGCGAGGATGAATTTTATTTATCCCGATCGACAGTAAATTTAACGAGGTCATCTAAAGCCTGTTTTGCATCACCATCCGGATACGACTGCAAAATGGACAAAGCTTTATCAGCATAATTGGAGGCGACTTTATTAGCATATTCGACACCTCCGTGGCTGACAGCAAACTCGACGACACGCTTTAGTTGATCATCGTCTTTAACGCCACAGCTCAAGATGTCTCGAATCTCTTGACAAAGCGTTTCATCGGCCAGATTAAACGCGTAAATCAGGGGCAGAGTGACTTTGCTTTCTCTAATATCGCTGCCAGTAGGCTTGCCCATGGCGGCACGATTTCCGACATAATCCAAAAGATCATCCTGAATCTGAAAGGCCATACCCAGATGACTCCCATAATCACGCATTTTTTGTCTTAACTCAGAGTCATCGATTATTGAAAATGCACCCAGTTCACATGCAGCGCTAAAAAGTGAGGCGGTTTTTTTATATATTAAATCAAAATAAACAGATTCAGTCATCTCAAAATCGCGTGCCCGCTCTATTTGCAATAATTCTCCTTCTGTAATTTCTTTAGCGGCACGAGAAAAAACTGCCAAAACCTCGTGATCCCGGATGTCGAGCATGGTGGTAAGAGTTTTTGAAAATAAAAAGTCACCCACCAAAACAGAGATCTTGTTGCTCCAAAGACTATTGACCGTAGGCTCACCACGACGCATATCAGAGGCATCCACCACATCATCATGGACCAATGTGGCTGTATGTAAAAGCTCGATGACAAGGCCACTCGCCAACGTCTTGTCATTGATCTGACCGTGCAGCTTTGCACTTAAAAACACTAAAGTCGGTCGAATTCGTTTTCCTTTAAGGCCAGAGATATAATGCACGACCTGCTCGGCGAGCGGTATATCAGCATGCAAGTTATGCTTGAAAGCATTTTCAAATTCGAGTAGATTCTCCTCAACCGGAGCCGCAATCGACATCATATCCACAATCTATTCCATCGCTAAATAATAGAAAAGTTCAGTTAATTTAATAAAAAAGCATATTATTGTCAATATATATACATTTGGCTTTACAAAGGTTGTCCTTGGAAATCAAAAGTGCCGTTTAAAAAAAAGCCCAAACATAGCTGAGGATTGATTACTATTAAACATGATCCG
>CAYNUX010000382.1:0-4328 GCA_964400115.1 uncultured Cytophagia bacterium | reverse complement strand
TTTTATGATCGATGTCCTGGAAAAACGACTCGAGATCGCACGTCAATTTTATCACCATGTTATCACGATTAATCCGGATAAGGATGATCCTGTGCAAGTCATCAATACCCATACCCGTGACCGGGGTGTTGATGTCGCCTTTGAGGCGGTAGGGCATGCCCATGATACCCGGTTCGCTCCCCATCCTGTACGAGCTTGTGTGCAAAGTATCCACGGTGCCGGAACAGTATGCGTTCTGGGATTGGCTGATGACCCTGCACCTATTGTGATGAAAGAGCTGATTTGGCGCGAAGCCAAAATCGTTGCCTCGCGGGTCAGTCACGGTGAATTCGGTGAAGCGATCACCGCTCTCGGCAAAGGGAATTTGATTCCCGATGCGCTGGTCACAACCGTTATGCCAGCCCATGACGCTCAAAATGCATTTGAAATTCTCGAGAAAAATCCGGACGATTATTTAAAAATTATTCTGGATCTGAATGCATGACCCACAGACTTGAAACAGAGCATCGTTTAATCTTTAGGAGAGTGCAATGAAAAAATGGTCTATTGTGTGTTTGATATTGTTTACCACATTCGTACAGACCTACGCACTTAATCAACCTCAGCGCATAGAGTGGCTTCGGGATGCCGGGTTTGGCCTGTTTATTCACTGGAGTATAGATAGTCAATTGGGCAGTGTAATCAGCCATTCCGTGGTCGGTGCCAGTGATGATTATTTGCAACGCTATTTTAACGAACTGCCTAAAACCTTTAATCCCCAAGCCTATGATGCGGAAGAGTGGGTGGTGCTGGCCAAATTGGCAGGCATGAAATACATCGTCTTTACGACCAAGCACCATTCCGGATTCTGTATGTGGGATACCAAAACAACGCCATTCAATGTGATGAACACACCCTATGGTCAGGATATCGTTGCACAGTATGTCAAAGCCTGCCGAAAGCACGATCTGGCTGTCGGTTTTTACTATTCTCCTGAAGACTTTTGGTGGTTACATCAACAGGATATTCGTATCACCAGAAGGGGAGAAGGCTCTGATCCTTTACAGCGGTCTGATTATGCGGATTATATTCGGGCACAAATGAGAGAGTTGATGAGCAATTATGGCAAAATCGATGTCTTGTTTTTTGATGGCAAAGGGGCCGAGATTGCCAGAGAGGTTGCCTGGGAATTGCAGCCCGAGGTATTGGTCACCCGTGGTGCGATGGAAACACCCGAGCAAACCCTGCCCGGTATTCCCATGACAGAACCCTGGGAAGCGTGCATCACCATGGGGACACAGTGGCAGTACAAACCCACCCATGAAAACTATAAATCGGGTGGCCGATTGATCGAATTATTGATCGAAACCCGTGCCAAAGGAGGGGCCCTGTTGTTAAATGTAGGGCCAAAACCCAACGGTGAACTGCCGGTCGAACAGCAAGCACGTTTGCGGGAAATTGCCTTGTGGCATTTTGTCAATAATAAAGCGATACAGGGTGTCAGACCCTGGGTGGTGACGCATGAAAAAGATATCTGGTTTGCCTTGCACAAATCAGAACCCACTGTGTATGCATTTTTAACCGGCCAGCCGGATTGGCCACGAGGCCAAAGGCGAACTTTTGTTATAAAATCCATAACAACCAATCTTGATACCAGGATCAACGTTCTGGGTCAAAGCAGCGAGTGGGTCGAGTATCAACCGGATACAGATGCCTCGGTTCAATTTAAACAATTCGACGACCGATTAGAGATTTCCTGCGTACGCGCACAACGGCTTTATAATAACCATCAGTGGCCCAATCCGGTCGTACTGGAGATCAGCCATGCAGAGCCAGCACTGAGTCCACCCGTTGTGCAAACGGAAAATTATTTGACACAAAACGCTGATATTGTCCTCAAGGGAGAACTCGTGGATAATGGTCGGGCAACGGTTAAAATCGGATTTCAATATCGCCAATATGCCGGATTCGTAGAAGAACTTTATCAAAATGAATGGAAGCAAACCGAGCTCCTGACCAGTCAAGGTACCGGATCGTTTCAGATCCCTCTGGAAGACCTGGAATCCGGAACGGTTTATCAATATCGTGCCATGGTCAAACATCCATTGCTTACCATATATGGAGATATCAAACGATTCGAAACACCATAGGAGATTTGTATTATGCCTGTTAAAGTTAACGGACGAGAAATCACACCGCAAGAAATCGAACAAGAAATGGAACGTCTTCGTCCGAGTTATGTCACCATGTTTAAAGATCAACCCAAAGAAGAGCAAGAAAAACAATTGCGTGAATGGTCAACGGAAAACGTGATCGAACGCATGCTTTTACAACAATATGCCCGCGATGAGATTCAAAATGTTCCTGTAGAGGCAGTCGACAAGGCGTTTAATGAACTCGTTGAACGCCATGGTGATGAAGCAAAGTTTTTCGAGGCCACGCAAACAAAACCTGAAGATAAAGAGAAAATCAAGGCTGAACTGGAAGATCAGATCCGGGTCGAGCAGGCAGTCCAGCAAATCATGCGTCAGGCCCAAAGACCCGGAACCGCTTCGGCACGCAAATTTTATCAGGAAAATAAACAGCAATTTATCAATCCTGAACAGGTGCGGGCGGCTCATATCGTCAAGCATGTCAACGCCGAAACAGACGATAAAACCGCACATGAACAGATCCTCGCTGTTAAAAAAGAACTGGACTCTGGAAAACCATTTGAAGAATTGGCAGACGAACATTCCGATTGCCCCGGCAATGGCGGAGATCTGGGATATTTTCCACGCGGACAAATGGTTCAGAGCTTTGAGGATGTCGTCTTTAATACCAAACCCGGCGATATCACAGATATTATAAAATCTGAATTCGGCTATCATATCGCCAAAGTCTATGAAAAACGACCCGTGACTGCTGTTCATTTTGATAAAGTCAAAGATCGTATTGTCGAACATTTATGGGAAGAGCGTCGGACGAAAAAACTCGAAGAGTTTTTGGATCATTTGAAAGAAAAATCGGATGTCCAACGAAACTCTGATTGACGGTTTTATACTCAAAAGGAAACAAGATGAAACGACGACAGTTTCTTCAGGTTCTGGGGTTGGGGACTTTGTTTTTAGCGGGTTGTTCTAAAAAACAACGGTTACCCAATTTTATTGTGGTGCTGGTCGATGATATGGGATGGGCGGATGCCGGATGTTATGGTAGCGAATACTATCAAACTCTGTCCATCGATCGTCTGGCCGCCGAAGGAATGAAATTCACTAACGGCTATGCTGCTTGTGCTGTATGTTCCCCCACACGAGCGGCTCTGATGACCGGACGTTATCCGGCACGCATCGGCATCACCGATTGGATCCGGGCAAGGTTTCAGGGAGGAGACATACCGAAAGATCATACTTTTGAACCGGAATATGTCGGCGAATCCGATAAAGAGCTTCTTTGTCCGAATAATCCCCTTTGGATGGAACTCGAAGAGACGACGATAGCAGAGTGCTTAAAACAAAAAGGATATGTCTCTTGTCATATCGGCAAATGGCATTTGGGGGCTGAGCCGTGGTATCCTGATAAACAGGGGTTTGACACCAATATCGGAGGATGTGATTACGGTCAGCCTCCGAGTTATTACGATCCCTATGCCAATAAACGACTCGATGGTATTCCTACTCTACCCCCTAAAGAACGCGGCGAATATCTCACGGATCGGGAAGCAGACGAGGCGGTTCATTTTATTATCGAACACCGAAATCAACCGTTTTTTCTCTATCTCGCCCATTATGCTGTTCATACTCCTATTCAAGCCAAACAAGGATTGACCGAGAAATATCGCGCTATTCCTGCGACCGCCCAACAGGATAATCCCGAATATGCTGCGATGGTGGAAAGCGTCGACCATGCCCTGGGAAAGGTCTTGCGGACTCTGGATGAATTGAATTTAGCTTCCGATACTTTGGTGTTATTTACGTCTGACAATGGGGGACTTTTACCCAAAACCAGTAACCAGCCCCTGCGATCCGGCAAAGGCTTTCCTTATGAAGGCGGGATTCGCGAGCCGTTTATCGTGCGCTGGCCCGGCAAGATCCAGGCCGGAACCGTGAACGACACGATGGTTTGCAGTATCGATGTCATGCCCACGATTTGCGATATTGCGGGTGTCTCGCTTTCAGATTCGTTAGTCATAGACGGAAAAAGCATAGTGCCCTTATTGACAGAGAACGGCAAATGGGATCGCGATGCTCTTTTTTGGCATTTTCCCCACTATCGCTATGGCGATGAGGTTCCCTATAGCATTGTTCGTAAAGGGGATTGGAAATTGATCAAACGATATGTCGGCAAATCCTTTGAACTCTTTAATCTCG
>CAYNUX010000381.1:0-4331 GCA_964400115.1 uncultured Cytophagia bacterium | reverse complement strand
CCACCATGTATGACCTGGTCAAGACGGCAGAGAGGATGGGGTTTAAGGCGGTGGGTGCCACAGGTGAATACGATGAACTTAAAAAAGAGCAAATGCCTTGCATAGCCCATGTCGTCTTACCGGACGGACTGCAACATTACGTGGTGATCTATGAGATCAGCGACACTGAATTGAAAATTGGTGATCCGGCAAGAGGATTGATACGCATGCCACGTCCTGAATTTGAAGAGCTGTGGAAGCAAAAAGCCGTGGTCTTGCTCGAACCGCAAAAGCCGCTGTGGAAGAAATCACAACCGGGATGGATTTCGTGGATCTGGCAATTTGTGCAAAAACAAGAATCGTGGGTGCTTCAGACTCTGTTTCTGGGACTCTTGGCTACAGCCCTCGGACTCTTGACTGCCGTGTTTGTACAATTGTTGCTGGATCGTTTTATCCCGGACAAACAGACTGACATGATCGTCATCACGGGTGGCATGCTTTTACTTTTGGTTATGATCCGTTCCGTTGCCGGATACGTGCGGCAGCGCTTTCTTATCGAGGTCAACAAACGCATCAATATCGATATCAATGCCGAGTTTTTATCCCATATCTTTGGCATCCCCAAGCGGTTTTTCGATACCCGCAAGATGGGAGATATCACCTCGCGTATCAACGACAGCATGCGCATCCAGCAGGCCATCCTCTTGCTCACCAACACCACCCTGATCGACGGCATGATCGTACTCGGTTCGTTTGTCATGTTGTTCGTCATGGCCCCCTTGCTTGCCTGGATTTCTCTGGCGATCTTGCCCTTGTACGGAATTTATCTATGGAGTCGCACCAGAAGAATCAAATCCGAGCAACACCAGGTCATGTCAGATCACGCTCAGGTCGAATCTTCTTATATCGACAGCTTGCGCGGCATCGACGAGATCATGGGATTTTCGGTTGCCAATGCGTTTACCCTGCTCAACCGCGAGCTTTTCAGGCGTTATCAGGGAAGCGTCGAGACCCTGGGCAAGACCCAGGCGCGCCTGGGCTTTGCTGCCGAGAGCAGTGGCGGCGTTTTTACCATCGCTCTGCTGACTGTCGGCGCTTTGGCCGTGATCAGGGGCAACCTGATGCTGGGACAAATGATGGCTGCCTATTCACTCGCTTCCAATATGTTACCGTCGATCAACCGCTTTGTAGAGGCGCACATCTCTTTGCAAGGCGCCAGCCGTGCAGCCGAGCGTCTGCGGGATATCTTGCTGGTCGAAAAACAGGACAATCCGGGTAACCGGCCCTTTATGATGAGCCAGGCTATCCATATTCGCCAGGGCGCTTTTCGTTGGCCCAAAGGCGAGCCTCTGTTTAACGAGATGAATATGGAAATCCGTAATGGGCGGCTTACCGCTTTATGGGGTCCGAGTGGCTCGGGCAAGAGCACCCTGGTGCAGATCCTGCAACGCAAATACAATCTGGTGCAGGGTGAACTGTTGATCGACGATACCCCCGTCCATGCGATCGATCTTGAAGCGTATCGCCGCGCCATGGCTGTGATCCCACAGCAGATCCGCATCTTTAATGGCACGCTCCTGGAAAACATTTTGCTGGGCCGTCAGGTCTCGGCAATGTCCGAAGTACAGCAACGCATCGATTCCCTCGGATTGATGAAATTCATTCAACGCTTTCAACAAGGATTGTTCACGTTGCTGGGCGAGGATGGCCGGCAGTTGTCCGGTGGCGAGACACAGGTCCTGGCCCTGATTCGTGCTCTGTTTGATTATCCGGATGTGGTCATTGTGGATGAAGGCTTTAGCGCCATCGATGTGGATATCGAAGAGCTGGTGTTCAAGACACTCAAGAGTTACAGCAAGGACCATGCGGTCATGATCATTACCCACAATGTCGCGACATTGCTGCGAACAGACTGGGTTTATCTGCTGCAGGACAAACAGATCATCGAGCAAGGCGATCCCCATGCCCTGCTGAGCCACAAGAGCCGGTTCCAGAGGCTGGTGCGACACTCTGCCATGGGGCAATTGGCTTTTAACCTCAAGCAAAAGGAGGCATGATGCAAACCCTGGCCCTGGATATTCCGCGTACGGTGTCATGGCCCCACCTCAAGACCTGGCATCTGTTTTTATTGCTGATGGCCGGAACCATGATGAATATCTGGTTACAACAGACCTGGTTGTTCACGCAAGAGACCTATCATGCGCTCTTGGAAGGGCAACTGGAAGCGGCGCGTATCGATGAATATTATTTTATGATGAAAAAGATCTCGATCTGGAACTATGCACTGGCGCCGCTATTGATCCTGGTCAAGATTTTGTTTTTGACCTTGTTGATCCAGACCCCGTTGGTATTCAAATTTGTCGATATTCCGTTCAAGACCCTGTTCCGTATCATGACACAGGCCTCATTCGTGATGCTGGCATCCGGAATGGTCGCCACCCTGTGGCTGATGCAATATGCCGGTGACGGGTTGACCCAGGAACAGTTGTCTTTTGTGCCATTGTCTCTCACCAACCTGGTGGAATTCCGTCATTATCCTTTGCAGCTCTATTCGCTCATGGCCAGCATCAACCTCTTTGAATTACTCTGGGGATGGGTCATTGTGCGCGGTCTGGTGGCCACCAAAAAGCTGCAGGCCCTGGATGCCATTTTGGTGGTGCTGAGCATATGGACCGCCTTGCTGGTGATCCAGTGGGTCATTATCACCTATGCCGAAAAACTGAATACCTGAGAGGTGGATCATGAAAAGCAAACGCATCATTGCCGTTGTTTTTATCCTGTTGCTTTTTTGCTGGCTGGGCTGGACCGTGGGCGAGATCCTCAAGCCGGAGATGTTGCCTGTGGGATCAACGATGCCGATGATCGTGTGTCAGAATCCGCATGGCGATTTTATGTTGGGCGATTCTCCGGCAAAAGAGACCATCGTGGTCTATTTTCATCCGGATTGTCCCCATTGTCTGCCTCAGCTTCAGGATTACAGCCAACATATCGATGAATTTACAGATACCCAGTTTTATTTTCTGACCTCGGACAAGCAATTTTTCCGCCATCCGAGACCCTTGGGAACGGAAAATCTCTGGGATCGCGGCAACATAAAGTGGGGCATCATCTCTGCGGACGATGCGAAGGAAAAATTAGGATGCAAGGTAACACCGGTGACCCTTGTGTTTGATCGAGTGCTTTGCCTGGAGAATAAAGTGTCAGGTGAAGTGAATTTTAATTATTAATCATGATTAGGAGGTATTTATGAGAGTTTTGAGTGAAAATGATGCGAAATGTTTAGTTGGTGGGTCAACTGTAACTGATACTGCTGCATGTGCAACTTTTGCAATTGAATCAACGGTGGTTATAGCTATAGGATTTATGGCATTTGGCGTTGGTGTGGGTATTGGTTTAATTGCTCTTGGGGTTGCTGGCTTTTTGGCTGCCGTTTCACCATGTTGTTAAAAGGAGAATGATATGAAAAGAATCCTTCATTATGATGTTCATGAATTATCTGGTGGTGGTTGGAAAGACAATGTGGATAAATTCTGCATGGTTGAGGGTATCGCAGGACCTCCTTTAGCATATTTCGTATCTAGACTTGTTAATCCCATAAACAAGTTAGCTCCTGTACTTACAGGAACTGCGTTTTTTTGTGCTGGATGGGCTCTTGGTAGGTGGATAGATCCTTGTTAGATCTTTCAAGTAACTATCTAAATAATTGAAATATTTTTTTCACTTTTAGATAGCTACTTTTAACGATTAAAATTGATTTAATTTCAAAAATTTAATACTTTTCACAGTTCTATGGAATAATCATTAGTGATAATAGCCAAAAGGTATGACCATGATACGTAAAGTAAAACTGTTAATTCTAGAGATATTATTGGCTACTCTTTTATTATTTTATGTACTTTATTTTGATGAATGGGAAAATGCCGTTACAGGATTCGTTATATTAAGTAATTTATTTCTTGGATTATTACTATCATTTGGGAACGCTAAAAAAAGTAAGAAATTACCTCTTTACTTGAGTTTTATTGGTGCCTTTTGGATTATTTGTTATTTTCTAGTGGTATACAGACTAGGTAAAATTTTTGATGTTTCTCAATGGAAAATCATCATTTTCGATGAAAAACTTGCTGTATTTGTTTGGCTCTTTTTTATCTGTACATTCGTACTTTTACATTTCAATGATAATAGTTTGGATGCCAAGGAAAATGATTTGACTTGTAATTGAATTATGCCCAACACCTACACCCAAATCTACCTCCAACTCGTATTCGCTGTCGAGGACCGTTTTTGCCTCATTCGGAAAGAATGGCAAGATGAATTGTACAAATACATCACCGGCATTGTTCAGAATAACC
>CAYNUX010000380.1:0-4348 GCA_964400115.1 uncultured Cytophagia bacterium | reverse complement strand
GGCTGACGAACACGATGGACCTTACCAAAGACTGAACCATCAACTTTTGCCCGGAGCGATCAATAGTGATCGGGCCCATAAATATGAGTTCATTGATAAAAATTCCAGCATTAACAAGATCTATTATTATCGTCTTTCAGATATCGACTTGAATGGACTCGAAACCATGCACGAACCCATCCAGGTTCGTGTTGATGCGCCAAGATCGTTTCAATTATTGGGAAACTATCCCAATCCCTTTAATCCGGAAACCACCATAAGATTTTCTCTGGCACAACATACTCATACCACACTGGTGATCTATAACCTGATCGGCCGAAAAATCAATACCCTTATCGACTCTGAGTTGGAAGCCGGTTACCATACCATTCGGTGGAATGGTTTAGATGATCTGGGAAATCGCCAATCTACGGGCATTTACTTCTGTCATATGATCGTCAAAGGGTATAAACAAACCATCAAAATGCACCTTATCAAATAATAAAATTGACCCTATCTTAAATAGCGTGAGTGCGGGGTCTTTACACTCACGCTATTTTGCCACTCATTTCAACAATATCATTTTTCTTGTTTCAGTTTTTCCCGGTATAGCCAACGCCGCAAAATACACTCCAGAAGCGACAGGTTCATCATGTCCATTGCATCCATTCCACTCTATACTATGATAACCGGCTGCTAGTTTCGAGTGAATCAACTCTCTGACAACCTTACCCGTTACATCATAAATCACCAGCCGCACTTTATCCTTTCTCGGAAGGGAAAATGGAATTGTCGTTGCAGGATTAAAGGGGTTGGGATAATTTTGGTATAAGGCAAACTCGCTGGGCAATACTCCGGACACCTCTATGGCAGGATGATCCGTAATCCGTCCCTGTCCATCGACATCTTGTAAAAGGTAATAAATCGTCTCCGCAGCAGGAACAGTAGCATCGATATATGTATACTGACGGTCAGCATGGGTACGAATCAGATCACTAATAACCTTGAATGGGCCATTTTTTGACTCACTTCGACACACATAAAAACCGACATGATCACCCTGTGCAGCAATTTTCCAAATGAGCTCAGAGCCTTTAAATGGTCGAAATCGAGCTGTAAAGGCTGCCAGCTCTACATGGGTAATTAAATCACCTTGCCATTCAACCGATACAGTGTCTTGTTTGTCAAAAACCATTGCAGTGATCACGAATGCTGTTTCATCATAGAGCTGTGAGTCAAAATAGAACTCTTGACCGCTGGAACGGAGACTATTATTGACCAGCCAAATATAGTGCAGGGGTTCTCTATCAGCATCGGTCGCAGAAACGTAGAAACGGATTCTTTCTCCTTTGCGTATGGATCCCAATTTCAGATCTGACGGCTCAAGGACATCAGTGTTGATTTGTGGAAGTCGGTTGGTATTTTCTACCTGAATGCTAACCACGCGCTGGCTCTGTGCACCAGCACTATCTCGAGCGACAAACGTCACATCCCATTCACCGGCCTGATCATAGTCCGGTGTCCAGGAGAAACGTAAAGAATCCAATTCAGCCCCGGAAGGTAGATTCAACACCCCGAGACTCACGTGATCCTTTTCCGGATCAGTGACCAAGAGTGAAAAGGCTAACGTTTCTCCTTCGTAGAGTTGATGATATTCCTGAACCTGGATTAAAGGTTCTCCATTAGGCATCACGGTTGCGCCTATGGTCAGCGCCAAATCCGGATTTGCCAACACACTCGCATACAATTGCTGGTTTCCCGGTGTATTTCCCAATACCCAGTGCGTACTGGCGCGTCCGCGGGAATCAGTTTGCACCTTGACCGGGTATGCCACCCCATTCCCGGCAGGGCCACTGAATGTCACAATGCTCCCCGGAACTCCATTTCCATACTCATCTTTAACCAGTATTTGTATTGGATTGGCCAATTGGTGCCCTGCTATGCCGACCTGGTTTTGTCCGGAAATCAATTCAAGAGCTGCCGGACTATCAGAAACAGCAAGACACTGAAATTGTATTGTGTGGTTTGGGATAGCCGAACTCGTTGCCTTGATCAGATGTACTCCGGTCTTTGCGCCTGTCCGATAGGCCGCAGAACCATATCCGGCAGAATTCGTTATCTTAAATTCTCCATCAAACAAAACACCATCTCCCTGAACAATATCGAAATCCAAAGGGATACCAGGCACTCCATTTTGAAATGGATCAACAATTCTCACTCGAAGTGATTCCGGCAAAATGGTATTGACAGACGCAGTTTGTTGATTGCCGCCAGACAGCTGCAATTCTGCCGGAGAACCCGGCTTGGTCTCAACAGGAACCTCTAGTACAAAACCATCAGGATCGACCTCGGCGCGTATTTTTGTTTCGCCTGCTTTTTGTCCGAATGTCAAACCAACCCTTATCCGACCATCTTGGCCACTGATTAAATTACTGCTATCCACCCGCACGATTTGTACATCCAAAGAAGAGAACTGAACCCGAATACCCGATACGGGCCGTTGTTCTGCATCACCAACCAATAATTCAAGAGGATGTGCACTGTGAGAATCTACGATCCCTGACCAGGGAAGATCCTTTGCAAATAATGTATAGTCACTCGGTTCTTCAATCCGGAGGCTAAAATTCACCGGATCTCCATCGAGACCGGCAGCACTAGCCGTAACCAGGCTTGTTCCCGGCTCTTCATGTGCGCGGATATGAACGCTCGCGATTCCATCTTTATCCGTGACAAGTTCGGTTTCGGTCAATATCTCTAGCAGATCATTGGATACAGAAAAATTTACCGGATAGCCGGAAACAGGTTGCCTGGCATCATTTCGGACGACAACAGCCAGGGAATCCTTGATTTCCGATCCGCGATATACTATCCTCGAATTCTCTCCCAGAGCCTCGAGTGTTGAAGCATCTGATTCAATGAATTGTATAAGAGCTGACTCGGTGAGATAATCTCCATTATTTAATCGTGCCCGTATGACATAATTGCCTGCGCTGACCGATTTGGCAAATGTGGAAAATTCTCCCAAAGCGTTTGTCTCGCCCTCTGTGGCTTGAAAAAAAAGTCCGGCGGGACTGGAAACAAGCATAACAGTTTCTCCGGGGACAGGATTATCGTATTGATCCTTGAGGATCACGCGTACATCAGAGCCAGTCAAACCTGTTGCAGGTATCGGGGTTGATGCATAAATTTCAGAATGATTGATATTGGGAGAGGCTGGCAAAGCAGAATAGACAAAATTGATAGGAGAACCTTCAAGGGGTAACGATTGTGAATCCATTGACAAAGCTTGAATCTTGTATAAATCCTCTCCTGCAGTGTTACCAATTTCTACCTGCACTTTGCCAATTCCCTCTCTATCACTGCGTACAATGACATTTGTCTGTTTCTCAACACCTAATCTTGCCAGTCCTTCTTGAACCTGAAATACGACCGGATGTTCGACAACCGGTAGCCCTAATGCATCCAATACTTTGATCGATATGGTGTCAATTGCTCCTACCTCGAATTCTTTGCTCATAGGGCTGACAGCGACAATCTCAACCGCCTGGGTTTCTGCCGCCAAAGCATTAAAAAACAGTGGCGATCCAAGCAACGGTTCATGATTGAATGTTACGCTCGCTTTTAGCTGCTGTTCAACCCCTGCAGCACCCAATACCCATCCAACCGCTGCCAGACCTCGGTTATCAGTATGGATTTCAGCATTCATAGAGCCATCCGATAATTGCCCGCCTCCTTTGACAATTTGAAATTGAACAGGGATGCCGGAAACCGGACTATTGTCCTTGTCAACAATTTTAACAGTAACGGGATCCAAAAGCTCCCGATAAGCAGCACCGAGAATCAACGTGCCATCGGTAACAGGAATCAATCGATGCGGGTTTCCCATCGTTGCGGAAGCGACAAACGAAATGGGACTGTTGAGTAATGGATCACCATCAAAGGTACTGGAAGCAAGAACCACATGATTCGAGTCTCCGACTTCATCACCGAGTGTTAAAATGGCAGAAGCGATCCCATTTTCATTGCTTACCGTATCAAAAGCTTTTGTTCCTCCAATGTGTCCCAAGGCAGAGGTAACACGAAATGTCACAGGCTGATTTGAAATAGCATTATCAAATTCGTCAACGATTTTAACCTGCAGAGGAGCTGTTGGTGATTGAACCGGACCTTTTTGGTCATTACCGGAAACATAGATCATTTTTTGGGGACGTGTTGCCCTGGCTGATGCAATGAACTGAATCGTAGGGGGAGACAAATTCGGAAATTCGGCCTTTACGATCTGATTCAAAAATCCGGCCTCATTACCGAGTCGAAAATTGACACCACTGATACCTCGTTCATCCGTAGGCTGCGATAAAACTGTTGTACC
>CAYNUX010000379.1:0-4360 GCA_964400115.1 uncultured Cytophagia bacterium | reverse complement strand
ATCAATAATATATTTTTTTTCTAATACTTTCATCGAGTTATTTCTCCTGTTTTTATGGGTCGAATCACTTTTGCCAAAATAGTCAAAGATCAACGCCAGGAACGTAGAATAATCGGTAGAGGTCCGCAAAAAAGTGAGAACGTGTTTTTACGTGGGAACGTGTTTTACGTGTGAACGTGAAAACTCGTTACTTTTCAAAATAGATCAAATTCATTTGATCAAGTTTTTTAAAATCTGCATCAGCAGATAAAAGTGGGAGTTTCAAATAGGCAGCAGTTGATGCAATAATTGCATCAGGGATTTTTAGATTATAGTTTCTTTTTATTCTGATTGTTTGCCTTTTTATTTCCTGATTAACATCGATGACAATACAATCATCGATAAATTCATTTATGATATTCTCATCATCCGGTGTCAGATCAGGATAACTCAAAAGTTCCAATTCTGTAATGAAAGAAATATATACCGTCTTGCCCTCAAGCGCATAAGATAGTGTTGTGTCTCCATTAAACAGGTAAAGGGCTATGTTCGTATCGATGAGAAGGTTATTTCCATTCATCTCTTGATTTCTTTTGATAGGTTAAAGGATCTATGTGCAGATTCAATTTGCCACAATATTTTTTAGTATCCAGACCTTTTTCAGGCTTTATTTTATTGAGAATTGCATTGACGTCTTTTTTCTTTTCTTTATCTTTTAATATGGCCATACCCATGATTTGTCACCTCGTATTGAGTTGCTATAGTTAAATATAAAAGCGAAAATTGAAAGACAGCATTTGGATCATCAAGTTCTTTTGCTTGGTCCAAGCCAGGTAAATCTCCATCCCAAAACTCTTTTAAAACATGATAAAGCTTGTCGATATTTATGGGTGTACGATCGTAGAAGAAATCAATATCACCTGTAAGGCGAGCATGACCATAATATATCACGGCTTCACCACCAATGATCAAATATTCAACCTGATGCTCATATAAAAGCTTGAAAAAATCCAGAACATCAGCCGTAAAGTGTTCACTTTTGATCACGTGGCGCCTTTCTCACATCAGGAGCATCTTGTCCATACATCCGCCTTTTCAACTCGACTGTAATCGAAAGACGTTCATCGGGTGTCAGGGATATCTGTTGTTGAATATCCCACATCTCGGCGTCTTTTTTATCTATGGCTTTGTGAAAGACTCGTTTTATGAGCAGTTAATGACGTGTGAACGAGAGAGGACTCTCGCAAAGGCGCCAAGAAAAAAAATGTAACCATTGTCTTTTCTTTTCTTGGCGGCTTGGCGCCTGCGTGAGATTTTTCCGGCAAGATGCACGGCCAAGATTAAGCCAGGAAAAACTCAAAAAATTGAGTCAAGTTCAAATGATTCAACCATTCAACAGTTTAACATGCCTAATTACTCAACCGCACAATATAATAAGCAGCCAGGGCTATGGTGGTAAAATCACGGGCTACAGTGAGTATGCCTTTCCATATATTTTTCTTTTTCGGCACCACAATGATATCCCCGGGCTTGACGATGGGCATATTGTAATATTCATTGCTGGCCATGAGCCGTTCGAGGTCGATGGAGAATTCAAAACTCTTTTTGCGGGACGGCGAGATGTATTTGACCTTGCCCATGTCGCCCTCTTCTGACGGACCACCGGCCAATAACAGCATATCCAGGATGGTGGCGCCCATAAAGGCTTCATAGCCACCGGGGTCATTGACCTCGCCGATGACCTTGACCGTACTCAGCAGGGGATTGCCGGTGATGAGGACGATATCTCTGTCCTGCACCTTTGGATTATCGCTCAGCTTGCCTTCGAGCACAAACCGTTCGAGGTTGACCTCTTGGGTGTCATAGCCGTTGTTCTGCGGCCGCATAAGGCTCACCTGCTGGGTCTTGGCGCCGGGCAAAAAGCCGCCGGCCGCTGCGATGGCACCCTGGACGGTGGCGTCCATGGTCAGCTGTACCACCCCGGGATTGGTGACCATCCCCAGCACGCTCACGGTCATGGTCGAGACCTTGCTGAATCCCACGGTCACCACGGGATAGGTATCGAGATAGCGGCTCAGCTGCGCCACGATGATCTCTTTGAGACGCTCGGTGCCGAGGCCGTCGACAGGCAGGCTCTGCATGAACGGAAAGTCGATGGTGCCCCGATCGCTCACCTGTACAGTGCGGCTCAGCTCCTGATGACCATAGACCACGATCTCCAGGGCATCGCCGGCCTGAATTTTTCGATCCTGACTGAAACAAAACACAGGAATGCACAACAGCGCGAAAAAAATTTTCTTCATGAGGGGGTCCCCATTACGTTGGACAAAAATTTCGGGTAAAAGGGTCGGGCAGACACAGCTCCGCCCTGTCACTCCAGGAGAGGGTTGTCCCGGGGGAAAAGGCTGAATAATGATACCGGATGAGGGTGGCTGTCTGCCGCACCTATGTTATGTATACATGGTTATAATCTACACACAAAAATAGGGTTTTGCGAAAATTTTTCTCGAGGTTGATTGAATTGAAACATGTGCGCCAGAAAAACTAAACATTCAAACACGCTCACCGCTGCCCTTCTCAAGTTGCTTAATTTCCGCGCTCAATGCATAAAACTGAAGGATTTCCTCATCCTGACTATCTGAGGTAGGCTCTGCTCTCTCGGCACCCTGCCCCCTACAATACTGTATACTGTACAAAAATTAGTCAAAAGATTCAAGCTAAATATGTGTAAAGAAACCGTGGCTCGAAACAATATCGTTCGTAAATAATTGAGAATTATGTATTAAGAACTAAACAAAAAACGACGGATCAACACTTTTTTTGCTGCAATCGCAATCCCGTACCGGGATCCATATTGGGCATTTCCTAAGCAAAAACAATACCAGAGATCTCATAGCAAAAAATTATTGTTTTTATTTAATTTAACCGTTAAGGCAAAACCCGAATTGTTGAAAATTTTCAACATTTTGGGGTGAAATTGTGATAAAAATAGCTGCACGATGGCATTTGAAACAAAGAGCCTGATCCCCCGCCGGTTGGCGCCGGGCTGAGGAGGCTTGCTGAGCCGCCGCAGGCCGAAGGCGGTCCAGCTGATGAACGAAAGTGATCGGATGAGGCCTGACGACCTGAGGAGTGTCTGATGCACAACCGGCTCACCAACAGAACCAACAACTGTTTCACCCAGTCTCTCCGTCTCCTCCTCTCTCCGTCTCTCAGTCTCTCCGTCTCTCCATCCCTCTCTCTCTCTCTCTCTCTCTCTCTTCCTCACTCCGTCTCTCCATCACTTTGTCACTCAGCCTCTCCGTCTCAAGAGTCCTTCTTCCATCATCCCCATCACCTCATCGATCTCTTGCGGGGATTTGAATCCGATCACCACGGCGTCGACATAATCGAGGGCCATGACAAAGTGAACGGATTTGCGGCGTTCCTCGATCCAGGTAAAGTCGCCGTTGCCGATCAGTTTCATACCCACGATGCCTTTGCCCTGGTCGTGCAGGGTCTTGATATGCTGCAGGGCCAGGTCGCGGTTGCCGGTTTCGCGCCACTTGCCAGAGGGACCGTCCATAAAGTGGCCGTTATGGTTGGTGCGCAGCAGGCACAATTCGGGCCAGTCCGTGCTGAGCGTGCCTTCCAGGGGCTCCAGACCATGCAGCGAGAGTCCGTAACTGCGGATGATCTGTTTTGCTTTGGCTTCCTGCAGCTGCTCCATGAGCCGGGCATATTTTTTGGTCCAGTACCGGACGCGTGCATGGTGGATGAGAAAGGTATCGAAATAGTCCGTACCCAGTTCTTTACGAAAGCGGTCGATCTCTTGCAGGGGATCGTCGTATTTTTCCGGCGAGATCTTGCACTGGATCTGTATCGAGTCGCGGTCCACTCCCTTGAGGGCTTTGCCGAGCATCTCGTGCATCTCTTTATAATTATCCGCGGTATCAAAAAAGGTGATGCCACGATCCAGGGCATGCCGGATCATGCGGGTGAACGCGGGTTGTCCCATCTCGCGCTGAATGCGGCCGCCATTGCTTCCGGTGCCGATACCCAGGCGGCTCACCTCGATACCGCTCTTGCCCAACAGTACGCGATCCGTGGCCGTGGCCGCACGGACGGGCGCAGCGAGTCCGCCCAGCGCCAACACTGCGGCCCCACCGGTCAGCCGTTTGATAAACTGCCGGCGATCTATGGTGTGATGACTCATATCGATTCTCCTTGTGTGTTTTTTAAATATCCGGGATTTTTGCATGGTATTCAAGGGAAACTTTGAGGCAGGGATGGAGTGAGAGTGACAAAGAGAAGAGTGAGAGAGAATGAGAGAGGGAGTGACTGAGAGACTAGGTGACGAAGAGGCTGAGAGAAAATAAGGTGAGAAAAAAGGCAGAAGATT
>CAYNUX010000378.1:0-4372 GCA_964400115.1 uncultured Cytophagia bacterium | reverse complement strand
CTAGTATCATATATATTTTTATACATCAAGACAAGCAAAAACAAGAAGATGAAAACTAATTTACAAAAATTAAAAAAAACAGCACGAGTATCATATCAAATTCAATACTCTATCGTTTCTTTCGTGGCTAACCACTCAGATTTACATACCTAATACATATAATTCTTGTACAAATCCGTACTCAAATACCGCTCCCCGCTTGAAGGAATAATCACCACAATGGCCTGATCCTGGTGTTCCGGTTTTTTACCCAGATCCAGCGCGGCCAGCAGGGCAGCTCCTGATGAAATTCCGCACAGGATACCTTCCTGCCTGGCGGCCTGACGCGCGGTTTCGAAAGCATACTTTTCCTTGATGGTTACCACCCGATCGATGAGATCCCGGTCGAGGATCGGAGGGATAAACCCGGCTCCGATGCCCATAATTTTATGGGAACCGGGATCCTGGCCGGAAAGTACAGCTGAACTGTCCGGTTCCACAGCGATGACTTTGATTGCCGGATTTTTTTCTTTAAGATACCGGCCCACACCGGTAATCGTCCCGCCGGTTCCGACACCCGCGATGAGCACGTCGACATTCCCATCCGTATCCTCCCAGATCTCCTGAGCGGTGGTACGATAATGGATGTCAACATTTGCCTGATTTTCAAACTGCATTGGCATGAATGCACCTTTGCGTTGTTTGACAATTTCTCTGGCCTTATCAATAGCGCCTTGCATGCCCAGCTCTGAAGAAGTTAAATAAAGCTCAGCCCCAAGGCCACGCAATAGGGCTCTGCGTTCCATACTCATGCTTTCCGGCATGGTTAATACCAGTTGATACCCTTTGGCAGCACATACAAATGCCAGTGCAATTCCGGTATTGCCGGAGGTCGGCTCTACAATCACACTCTTTTTGTTTATTTTTCCCTCTTTTTCCGCCGCCTCGATCATTGCCAGTCCGATCCGATCCTTGACCGATGAGAGAGGATTAAAAAATTCTAGTTTTGCAAGAATAGTTGCCCGGGTCTCTGCCGCAAGCCGATTGATACGTACGAGCGGGGTACGACCGATTGTCTCTGTGATATCATTGAAAATGTGTGCCATCATTGATCCAATCTTAGCTCATTTCCGGCCTTTTTATCCATAAACCAATGCACTTGTCCCGCCTCGGGAGCGACCATACTGGCAGGATACTCTTTTCGCTCCTCATAAATATCTGCGACAATGTTTGCCTTGTTTTCGCCTTGCACAAGAAAAATCACATTACGAGCCTTGTTTATCAAAGGGAACGTAAATGTGATGCGCCAGGTATGTAGCTTTTCAACCCAGTTTTCAACCACCCATCTGGAATCTTCCGTAAGCGCTTTGCTGTCAGGAAACAAAGAAGCTGTATGTCCATCATCCCCGAGACCGAGCATGATGAGATCAAAGTGCCCCTCTTTACCGACCTGGCTGTGGATACGCATTTCATAATCCCGTGCTGCCAGTTCAGGAAATTCCATATGGGTAATGACCGGAAAGAGATGTCGGGCCTGGATAGGGAGTGAATTTAAAAAGGTGTGCATCGCAAGACCCATATTGCTTTCAGGATTATCCAGTGCTACAATTCGCTCATCACTGACAAAAAAATAACACTCTCGCCAAATATCTTCGGTAGCATAATTGTTTTTTAATTCTGTATATAATCCACGAGGAGTAGCCCCCCCTGGCAGAGCGACCGTAAATTGGCCCCTATGCTGAATCGCGTCGTGAGCGATCTTTATAAACTGCTCGGCACAGGCCTCAAATAGCTGCTTTGATGACGGATATATATCCCATTCATTCATGATGTGACTCCAAAATTTCTAGCATTGCCAGATAGATGCGATCCTTTTTGAGCAAATCCAATTCATGGCACACCAACGCACCCAATTCACCGGATGGTGCCGATAAAAGCCCTTGCTCAATACCTCTTTCTCCCTGTTGAACTTGCACCATAAGATGATCGTCTTTAAGCTCTGTCTTGAACAAAACTGAACGTTCTTCCGAGTCCGAGTGGACAAGCACACGATTCAACGGATCCTTACCATCTCTGATAAAATGAACCTCCACCTCGCGTTTTGGATTGACAAACGTTAACTGGAATTCTTTATGATCTGAAACGGATTTCAATGTCCATCCCAGTCTGGAAGCTATCCAGGCCACCAAAAAAAGTCCATCCGTACTAATGCCTGCTTGTTTTTGATGGATAGTCATCTCTCGAATATTATCGAGCCATTCGCGACGAGACGGTTGATCGAAAAATTGTGCGACCGCCTCGCGCCATTCTGTCAGATATCCCCAGTGCAAATCGCTGATCCCCATCGTCTCATTGATTTCCAACAACTTTTGACGATAATCCTGAAAGGCAGACCAATCCTCGACCATTCCAGGTGATTCGATCAATAACCGATCGATCGCGCTGTGCAAAGGTTGCAATTTATCAATTAAATCAAATTGATTATCTGCCATCCACAAAAAAACCGGCAGATCAGGTAATAAGAGAGGCAGAATCACGCCTGATAATTTATAAAATCCTTCCGTTCCGGTAGACAAAACAACCTGTTCAAAGCAAATTTGCTTATTCATGGCGGCATTGAGATTACATTGCAAACTCACCCGAGCTGAAATATCACCGGTATCTGATTCCGGATCAACAAGTGCGACAATGATACGGCTGGGATGATGGTCACTGATCTCGCTCACGACTTTATTGATAGACTCGACCTGATCAGGATGATGACTGAGCACAATAAAATTGATCGTACTGGCCCTGATAACCGGTTTTCCAGCTTCCTTGTCGGCGGATTCCTGCCACAGAGAGGACAAAGTTTTTTCAATATCTCTCAATGCCACAGAATTTCCTATGGTCAAATTGTTCATAAACGCCTCCACTGAAATCCGTCTTTTTGCAGCAGCTGATCTGATTCCCGGGGGCCCCATGTACCAATTGAATATTGTGGCAATTTGATATCCTGATGGGTGGTATTATAATCCAAAATCGGCTGTATAAACCGCCAGGCCATTTCATTTTCATCGGCTCTTGTAAATAGTGTCGCATCGCCTAACATAGAATCGAGCAACAGCCTCTCATATGCATCAGGCGGTTCATCGCCAAAACTGGTACCATACCGGAATTCCATATTGACCGGGCGAATCAAACTACTGTAGCCTGGGATTTTGGAATCAAAGCCCAGGGAAATGCCTTCGTCGGGCTGTATATTGAGAGCCAAGACATTGGATGTCGCCAGCGACTCGTCAGCTTCGGGACCAAAGATTTGCAGTGGTGCATCTTTGAAATAAATGGCGATTTCTGTCACTTTTTTGGGCAGGCGTTTGCCTGCCCGCATATAAAAAGGCACCCCTGCCCAACGCCAGTTATTCAATCCCAACTTTATCGCAAAATAAGTCTCTGTGGTAGAATGGGAATCAACACCCTCCTCTTGTAAATACCCGCACATCTCTTTACCCCACAATGAACCTGCAGCATACTGTGCCCGGATGACCTGTTTCTCGATATCCTCCTGATGTATGGGCTGAATGGCTCGCAATACTTTGACCTTTTCATCACGTACAGCATTTGGGTCAAACGAGGAGGGAGGCTCCATAGCCACAAGACTCAGCAACTGCATCATGTGATTTTGTACGATATCTCTCATAATCCCGGTGGATTCGAAAAAATTGGCTCGGCCTTCAAGCCCCAGCTCTTCAGCTACAGTAATCTGCACTTGCTGAACGTATCGGCGATTCCAAATCGGTTCGAATATGCCATTGGCAAATCGAAATACAAGAATATTTTGCACCGTTTCCTTGCCGAGGTAATGGTCGATACGGTAGATCTGATTTTCATTAAAGACACGCGAAATAATATCATTCAACTCGTTTGCGCTCTCGAGATCTTGACCAAAAGGTTTTTCGATAATGATTCGAGTCCAGCCATCTTTTTGTTGAGCCAATTCATGCTCGCCCAAAAGATCGATGATCGGCTCAAAGGCCGAGGGAGGTGTCGCCAGATAAAACAGCCGATTGCTGATTCCATTGTTTTCTTGTTGATCGGTATCGAACCGTTTTCTTAAACGTTCATAGGCAGCGTCTTCAGTAAAATCGCCACGATGATAACTGATCAATTTCACAAAACGTTGAATTTGCTCATCAGAATCATTTTTATGGCCAGAAAATTTTTTCAAGGCCTCAGCCATTTCATTTTGAAACTCTTGATCATCTTTATCTCGCCGGGCAAAGGCGATAATTTGAAACCGATTTGGTAAAAATCCTTGTCGATACAAGCTGAAAAGCGACGGGATCAATTTACGACGTGTCAAATCACCTGTAGCGCCCATAATGACAAGCGTGTTGGATTCAGGCATACGCTT
>CAYNUX010000377.1:0-4386 GCA_964400115.1 uncultured Cytophagia bacterium | reverse complement strand
GCATACGAGATCGTTTCACGTGACTGAAGTTCAGACGTGTGCTCTTCCGATCTAAAGTCTTTCCCGAAAAGGATCGTGTAATTGTTGAAGGTGTAAATTTCATCAAACGACACACTCGTCCTTCGCAACAAAACCAACAGGGCGGGATAATTGAAAAGGAAGCACCTATTCATGTCTCCAATGTGATGGTCATCGACCCAAAAACCGGTGCTCCTACCCGCATTGGCAGCAAACAAATTTTCGATGAAAAACGCCAACGCAATATACACGTTCGTATTGCAAAGAAAAGCGGAGAAATGCTACCTAACTAGAGTTTGGATTTTAAAAAATGGCAGACACAAATTACACCCCTCGACTTTTAGAGCTCTATCGGAAAGAGATCGCTGAAAAAATGCATCAACGCTTCTCTTATGGTAATCCGATGATGATCCCCCGCTTGCAAAAGATCGTCTTGAATATCGGCGTGGGAGAAGCGACAGAGAATGTGAAAAATCTGGAGAACGCAGTCGAGGATTTGACCAAAATTGCTGGACAGAAACCAGTCATTCGTAAAGCAAAAAAATCGATTTCAAATTTCAAGCTTCGCGAAGGTATGCCTATCGGTTGTTCTGTGACTTTGCGCCGTGAACGTATGTATGAATTTCTCGATCGACTCATTTCGATCGCTATTCCTCGCGTTCGCGACTTTAGAGGATTGCCGGTACGATTTGACGGTCGAGGCAATTATAATACTTCGATTCGCGAACAGATCGTTTTCCCGGAAATCGATTATGACAAAGTGGACAAGATACGTGGTCTAAATATTACGATCGTTACCTCGGCTCATACCGATGAAGAAGCGTTCGAACTATTGAAACAGTTCGGGATGCCATTTATCAAAACTGAAAAGCAATAATTCAAGAGGATTAAATTGGCACGTAAAGCGTTAATCGTAAAATCAAAAAAAGAACCCAAGTTTAAGGTTCGAAAATATAATCGATGCTCTCGTTGTGGTAGACCGAGAGCCTATTACCGCAAATTTGGGGTTTGCCGCCTTTGTCTGCGCGAATTGGCACTCAATGGCCAAATTCCTGGTGTGGTCAAGTCAAGTTGGTAATTAACCATTGAATCAAAAGTCTATCCGCTAAAGGATTTTTAGGGAGAATTTAGATGTCGAAATCTGATCCCATCGCGGACTATCTGACTCGTATTCGCAATGCACTGCGAGCAAAGCACCAAAAGGTCGATATTCCTGCTTCTAACCTCAAACGCGAGATCACCAAGATCTTGCATGAGGAGCGATACATCAATAATTATGTGATTATCGAGAATAACAAGCAGTCATTGATCCGTATTTACCTGAGATATGACCAGGAAGAACGCTGTGTTATCTCTGGTATCAAACGAATCAGTAGACCAGGTCTGCGCAAGTATGTGAGTCATAATAGTATCCCGCGTGTTTACAATAACCTCGGTGTATCAATCATCACCACCTCTCAAGGCGTCATGACAGGTCAGGAAGCCAAAAAACGAGGGGTTGGCGGCGAAGTTCTTTGTCACGTCTGGTGATCAAAAAAGGAGTTTACTGTGTCAAGAGTTGGAAAAGCGCCCGTCGACATTCCGGACGGCGTTCAAGTGACAATTGAAAATAATCGAGTGACTGCTAAAGGCCCCAAAGGCGAACTGCAGGTCGATATTCGTCCGGAAATTATCCTCAAGCAAGAGGATGCGTCGATCAAAGTCGAAATTCCTGCAGACACCAAGCAGAACCGAGCGTTGCATGGCTTGTCCCGAACATTGGTTGCCAATGTTGTTGAAGGTGTAAGCAAGGGATTCGAGAAAAAACTACAAATTGAAGGTGTGGGGTTTCGCGCCGAAATGAAGGGCAATAAGATTTTGCTCAACATTGGCTACTCGCATCCGATCTTGGTTGTCCCGCCTGAAGAGGTGACTATTTCTGTGGAAAAAGATAACCTGATTACGATCTCTGGTATCAATAAAGAATTGGTCGGGCAGCTGGCCGCAAAGATTCGTGCCTGTCGCAAACCAGAGCCCTATAAAGGAAAAGGCATTCGCTACATCGACGAAGTGGTCAAGAGAAAAGCCGGTAAAGCCGCTGCTTAGTGTAATCGAATAATAACGAGTTTTTATCATGCCGAATAAAAAAATGAATAAATCGATGCTTCAAAGAGTGCGTCGTCGCTTGCATATCCGCAAGAGAATTACGGGGTCCTCTGAACGACCTCGACTGGTGGTTTTTCGCAGTAATAAACACATCTACGCGCAATTGGTCGATGACTTGGATAAGCGAACACTATTGACCGTCTCTACTTTATCCAAAGATCTTGCCAAAGATGTGGATAGTGCCGAAAACAAGAGCGCCCAGGCGCGTCTGGTCGGCAAACTTTTGGCTGAAAAAGCCAAAGAAAACAAGATTGATAAAGTCGTTTTTGATCGCGCCGGATATCTTTATCACGGCCGTGTAAAAGCGCTCGCTGACGCTGCCCGCGAAGGCGGACTCGATTTCTAAAGCGAGCAAGGTAAAACCTTAAACAATACGAGGATT
Organism: uncultured Cytophagia bacterium; assembly: GCA_964400115.1. Classification (GTDB taxonomy): domain Bacteria; phylum Zhuqueibacterota; class Zhuqueibacteria; order Residuimicrobiales; family Oceaniaggregativiventaceae; genus Oceaniaggregativivens. The sequence goes on along the minus strand of CAYNUX010000377.1, from coordinate 1,841 downwards.
TTGATTTGGAGACAAGAATTAATCCAAACGAGCTCGATCTAAAGGAAAAAGTGGTACATGTGAACCGTGTGGCCAAGGTTGTCAAGGGCGGTCGCCGGTTTAGCTTTAATGCCATCGTCGTCGTTGGTGACGGTAAGGGCTATGTCGGTGTTGGCTTGGGCAAGGCCAATGAGGTGACAGACTCGATCTCCAAAGGTACCGAAGCTGCCAAGAAAAATATTATCTATGTACCCTTGGTTAATGGTACCCTGCCTCACGAATGGGAAGGAAAGTTCGGTGCCGGTCGCGTCTTCTTAAAGCCCGCTGCCCCGGGTACCGGAGTTATTGCCGGTGGTCCTGTTCGAGCTATCATGGAAGCGGTCGGCGTTTCTGATGTATTGACCAAATCCAGGGGGTCGGCTAATCCCCATAATATGGTCAAGGCAACCATGGCAGCCCTGGAAGATATGATGGATCTAAAGGCTGTAGCCAGAAAACGAAATATGGCTCCCATGCGCGTCTTTAATACAGAGCCGAAACCCAAAACTGTTGAACAAGAAGAGAAGTGATCATGGCAGCAAAAAAGAAAGATAATAAACAGCTGAAAATCACTCTGGTGCGCAGTATCATCGGCCGTCACGCCAAGCAAAAGGCAACGGTAAAGGCCCTGGGACTGCATAAAATGCATCATACTGTGGTTCACTATGACAGCCCGACTATTCGCGGGATGGTCAACCGTGTATCTCATCTGATTAAAGTTGAAGAAGAGTAATTACCCGTTGTTTTGATTGTCGAGGCAAACTTATGGATTTATCAAGTTTAAAATATGCAGAGGGCGCACGCAAAGATCGCAAGCGTGTCGGTCGCGGTGGCGCCCGTGGAAAACAGTCTGGTCGTGGTCACAAAGGCCAACACTCTCGCTCTGGCGCCAAGTTTCGTGGCTGGTTCGAAGGCGGGCAAATGCCCATTCAGAGACGTTTGCCAAAACGCGGTTTTACCAACATTAACCGCATTCCATATCAAGTCGTTAATTTACGCGATTTGGAAAAACTGGCCGATCAAGAAGTGACACCGGAGATTCTCTATGACACCGGACTGGTCAGCAAAAAAAACCAACCCGTAAAAATTCTCGGGCAAGGTGAGATGAGTAAAAAAATCTCTATCACGGCTCATGCCTTTAGCGCAAGTGCCAAAGAAAAAATCGAAAACGCAGGCGGGAGGGCGAGCCTCTTATGATGCAAAGCGTGCAGTCGATGTTCAAGATACCGGAACTCAAGCGAAAAATATTGTTCACAGCCATCATTCTTATTGTTTATCGTGTGGGTGGACATGTGCCGATACCGGGTGTGAATGCACAGGCCCTCTTGGAATTCTTTCAAGAATCACAACGAGGCCTCTTGGGCTTATATGACCTCTTTGCCGGTGGTGCCTTTAGCCGCGCAACGGTCTTTGCCTTGGGTATTATGCCCTATATCTCGGCTTCTATTATCATTCAGTTGCTCGGTGCTGTTTTCCCCTATTTTCAAAAGCTACAAAAAGAAGGTGAGCAGGGACGGAAAAAAATCACCCAGCTTACCCGCTATGGTACAGTCGGGATCTCGGCTTTGCAGGGATATGGTGCTGCTGTGTTTTTGGAACGTATTCAGGCTTCCGCATCAGGACAATTGGTCGTTCCCGAACCGGGGTATGCTTTCCGCCTTATCACCATGCTGACGCTGGCCGCTGGTACAGTTCTTATCATGTGGCTGGGAGAACAGATTACTGAACGCGGTATTGGTAATGGTATCTCTTTGATTATTTTTGTCGGAATCATTGCCCGTTTTCCGAATTCAATCTTTGATGAAATTCAGCAAGTGGCTGCC
>CAYNUX010000376.1:0-4394 GCA_964400115.1 uncultured Cytophagia bacterium | reverse complement strand
GCCCTTGCCCGGCCTTTTGCTCATTTGACGGTGATGGAACAAACCGCTCCGCATTATGGGGTGTATCAAGTTCAATTTAATCATTCCCAGTTGAATTTTGATCCTTACTTTGAGCATGATCTGGCAGTGGAATGGACACAACCGGATGGCCAAACGATTACCTGCGAAGGATTTTATGATGGTGAGGGTCTCTTTAAAGCAAGAGCCTATTGTCGCCAGATAGGGAAATGGCGCTGGCGATCTGTCTCGCGCCATTCTCTTCTTAATGGCAAATCCGGCTCGTTCACGGTCATTCCTTCACGGCTGCAAGGTAAATTGCAAATCTCGAAACAGGATCCTTATCAATTTGTCTATGACAATGGCACCTGGTTCCTGCATATCGGCGATACAGGTTATCGTTATGTGGTGCAGAGTGAACCTTTTTGGAAGGACTATATCGACCAGGCAGCAAAATCTGGCATCACCAAGATTCGTACCTGGTTTTGTCAGGCACGCTCTACAGTTGAAAACCTGTTTGTCCAGGATCGCAGTGTACCCAATCTCGATTATTGGCAAGAAATTGACCATCGTATCATCTATGCGCTTGAAAAGTATCCTCTACTCATCCTTCAGCTTATTCCCTATGCAGAAGACACAGAAGAGCTCAAACGCTACGCTCAGGGAGATCAGATGTCCCAATGGGTGGCCCGCTATAGTCAAGCCAGATGGTCTGCATTTCCCAATATCTATTGGTGTGTGTCCAATGACCGCCAAATCGTTCAAAACCCTCCCTTAAAGGGTCGCCAGGTATTGGCATCCACTATAGATACCATCGGTCGTGATATGTTTAAGCGTGAATCCTGGAATACGCTCATCACCAACCATCAGGCGAGATTCAGTGGTTATGATTTTCTCGATGCATCCTGGTCACACATCATCACTCTGGAAGATTTGGACCAGGTCGCGGGGGCCATCATACAGGAATACCGCCAAAAAAAATCTCATCCGGTTGTCAATGACGAAGACCGTTACGAGTGCTATCGCGATGCAGGGAATAAACGGTATTTTTTCCGCAGACTGATGTGGGCGTCGTTACTGTCCGGCGGACATGCAACCTATGGCGGTTTAAAAACCTATGAATCCTATGATGGCAGCGATAATCGAGGAGTACAGGGATACTATGATGCATGTGAGCGAGGAACCCTGGCTCAAGGCGCTCATGATTTTAATCGTATACATGAATTTTTTCAAAAGAGCGGACTGGATTTGATCGGCATGCAACCGGATGATAGTTTTGTCAGCGGTGATTCACTGCATTTCAAGGCCTGCCATGATGATACCGATATTCTGATCTATTGTGCCAATCCTACAGGGATTACGCCTCGTACCGATAATCCTGCTGCAAAAAAGCCACAGCTCACTGTAAAACTCTTTGCAGAGAACTATATTCAAACCTGGTTCAATCCTCGTACAGGTGAATGGCGGAATGGAAAAGATGTCTCTGCAGGTGAACACATTCTTGAACCTCCAGGCAATGACCGTATCAACTGGGGGGATTGGCTGTTGTGGCTACACCGAAAATCCTAAAAATAGGGTGCCTGGTATGAAAGATCTTGACTTTTTCCGGCACATCATTTTCATATTGATCCTTTTATCTTGTCTAGCCGCTGCGGAAAATCCGGAAACAGGTTTGCTTCTCCGGCCAGGCGAAGGTAACTCGCGAAACAGCGAAGGTGATTTTATAGAGCTTGCAGATGGCCGATTGCTTTTTATCTATACTCATTTCACCGACGGATCCGGTGATCATGCACCTGCCTTTTTGGCGGGCCGGGTTTCTCATGACCAGGGCAAGACCTGGAGTGATCAGGATGAGGTGATCATTCAAGGCGAAGGCGCAAAAAATGTCATGTCTGTTTCCCTCTTGCGCCTGCAGAACGGCCAAATTGCTTTGTTTTATCTGGTAAAAAATTCCTTGCAGGATTGTAAACCCGTCATCCGGTGGTCTGCCGATGAAGCAAAAACCTGGAGTGCGCCGACGAAATGTATCCCTGATCAGGAAGGTTATTTTGTGCTCAATAACGATCGGGTGATTCAGCTTGCGGATGGCCGGTTGGTGGTGCCGGTGGCGTTGCATAACAAATCAAATTGGAATGAGCCGGACTGGCAGGGCACGGTCATGTGCTATTTGTCCGATGATTATGGTCAATCCTGGAAAAAAAGCCATAGTGAGTTAAAGGCTTTCGATAAACAGGGCAATCGACTCGTGGCTCAGGAACCGGGCGTCGTGGAATTAAAACACGGGCGGCTGATGATGTTTTGCCGGTCGGATGCCGGATGCCAGTTGCTCTCCTACTCAACAGACAGAGGAGTCACCTGGTCTCCGCTGCAAAAATCGGATATCATTTCTCCACGTTCGCCTGCCTCTATCGAAAGAATTCCGCAAACAGGGGATCTTTTGATGGCATGGAATGATCACGCCCGAATTGATAGCTCTCTACAGGAAAAACGGTCACCATTGACTGTGGCTGTCTCTCAGGATGAAGGAAAAACATGGTCCTATATTAAAGATCTCGAAAAAAATCCCTATGGGTGGTTCTGTTACACCGCCATCGAATTCTTGGATAACCATGTTCTTATGGCTTATTGTGCCGGAGATCGGCGCTATGAAAAGGGCTTGAGTGTTACCAAATTAAGTACTCTGCCGGTCAGCTGGCTCTATACCGGAGAATAGATCAACTCTGTTATTCGGTTCCCGGATGCCCCTGGTGTTTCATCTTGGCCAATGAACGCCCCAACAAGGAAAACAACTCGTCGGATCCGGCTATTTTGCATAGATGAGCTTGAATGAGCTCGTTTCCATTATAAAAGAGTGCTGTCTTGTCTCTTTGATATTGGTTTATGACATCGAGTATCATCGACGAGGTCGCAACAGGAATTTTTGCATACTTTAGCATCGGCTGTAGATCGATTTGGCAGGATAGTCCGTCCAGAGCACGGTAGAACAAGATAGCACGCAAAATAATAGAGTGGGCATTGAGCAAGGCGTCATATCCGCTGTCTTTGAGATCCGGATTCCTGTATCGATGTGCTTATTGAAAACTGTGTTGTGCATACCTATGATGATGGGATTGCGGTCAAATCCGGACGAGCCTGCGAAGGCTGGCCCGAAAATGGCGGAAGACCGACTGAAAATGTGGTGATTCGAAATAATGTCTTTTTAGGGGGGCATAATGGTGTTTCAGCCGGAAGTGATATGTCCGGTGGTATTCGAAATATTTTTGTCGAGAACTGCAAGTTCGGTGTCGAAGAACCTCAATGGGCCGTGTTTAATGCAAAATCCAATTGTGACCGGGGTGGAGTGATTGAAAAGATCTTTTTTCCTAACATCGAGGTGGGGACTTGCCGACATCTGATACGCATGGAAACCGATTACAAGAACGTTCATTATGATTCGATCGCTCATCCGTTTCCACCTGTGTTCAGGAATATGCACTTTCAGGGAATGACCTGTGAGCAAACCCTGGAGCAAACATTTTTTATTGAAGGTCTTTTACAAGAGCCGATACGAGATATTTTACTAAAAGATATCACGATACTTGACGCAAAAGGTCCTGAAAAACAGTTAAAATATGTCAAGGATATAGAGTGGGTAGATGTCAGGATCAAGGATTAGAGCCTAGTGAGCATACTCTGATCTCCAAGATTTTTTGTTATAAAAATGCATAATCTAAACAGTTACGAAAAAAACAACCATTCCAAGGGACACTGTTCCGAAAAAAATAGTTCGGAGGCGTTGTATGAAGTACTTGAAAGCAGCCATTGTCGCTGCATTGATCTGCGGATATTGGGGATGTGCGGGTACTCCCATACCCGTGGCATCCGAGGATTTTTACTCGGTAGGTGCAAAAACTCCTCTCTTTAATGGCAAGGATTTGGATTATTGGGAAAAAACCTATTATTATAACGGTGATGTGACGATAGAGGATAGCGTGCTCCAACTCGAAAAAGGTGCCTATTTATCCGGACTCACCTGGCAAGGTCCGCTCATTCGTATGAACTACGAGATCGAACTGGATGCTATGCGCACCGAAGGACACGATTTCTTTGTGGGACTCACGGTACCCTATGGATCCAGTTATTTTTCGCTGATCCTCGGCGGTTGGGGGGGACGAACTATGGGAATCTCTAGTGTCGATGACTGGGATGCTTCAGAAAACGAGACCGCTGACTGGTACCCCTTTGAGAATAATGAATGGTATCATGTGCGCTTGCGTGTGGTGCCCGACAGTATCAAAGCTTGGCTGGATGGCAAGAATATCGTGAATCTCTGTACTGTGGATCGCAAGATCTCTATCCGGCTGGATATCGAAGAGTCGCTGCCCATGGGTATTGCCACATGCTGGACTTCGGCTGCT
>CAYNUX010000375.1:0-4405 GCA_964400115.1 uncultured Cytophagia bacterium | reverse complement strand
GCCCTGAGGCGCGGAGAAGAACTCTCGCAAGGGCGCAAGAGGCTAAGAATGGAAATAGTATTGTTTTTATTTTAGATCGATTCTGCTTTTTTTTGAATGGTAAGAGATTGAAGTTTATTTATTTTTAGATTGTTGCATTAAAATCACCATTGGAATATCTCATTTTTCTGCTTTTCCCGCTCTGGTTTTTCCTTTGCGTCCTTGCGTCTCAAAGTGATTTCTTCCAGAGATATCTTTTTTATGTGTCCTTTTTTGAATGCCTGGTATCTTTTTTCGGATTCTTTTATCCATTGTTTTTCTACTTCCGGATCCGGTTGGTCCAGATCATCCATCAACCATTCGATCAGTTGGATCTTTTCCAGATCATCCAATTTGGATATTTTGTCTATTGTCTCTTGATCGAGCATAACGAGTCCTTTAGATCAAATTTCCATCGGTTTTTTTCAAGATAATGTCTGGTTACAAAAAAAGCAATCAAAAGAATCAGTGCAAAGACCCAGGCCGCAAAGAAAAAGCTCTCGCTGAGGCGCGGAGGAAAGCCTCTCGCAAAGGCCAAGTCGCCAGGAAAAGCTCTCGCACGAGCGCCGTGGCGTGGTGGAAAACACACATTTAAAGCGACGGAGATCGTAAATTTATTCAAAGGATGAATAAATTTTATTCATGTAACTTTTGCCATACTCCTATCTTTTCTATTTGATTCCATGCCTCCGCGCCTGTGCAAGCGCCTAGACGGTTCGTTTTAATCATCAGATATGTCTTGCAAATTAAATAAATCTCTATTAATTTATTCTTGTGCGAATTCTCCAAAAATCGAAAAATGAGAGAGTCAAGGCACAGAGAGGGAAGAGAATATCTAAAGCAATATTCACTCTCCTTTTTTCCTGGCGTCCAGGCTTTGGTGAGAGTACATTTGGATACATATCCAATTTAAGGCTGAAGGAAAGATAGGGGTATAAATGAAATATCAGCAAAGAATAACAGCAAATTCTAACGTCATGCTTGGCAAACCCGTTATCAAGAATACACGCATAACAGTAGAAAGCATTCTGCGCAAGCTAGCTGAAGGTATGAAGGTTGAAGACATACTCGAAGCTTACCCGCACCTGGATCGAAAAGATATTTTGGCCGTTTTTGAATATTCTGCAGATGTCATTTCAGGGGAGGAATTGCTTGCCTCTTGACATTGTAGCTGATGAAAATGTAGATTGTCGGATTATAAGAAAGTTGCGTCTAGCTGGATATCATGTATATAGCATTCTTGAGGAAAAAAGGGGTTTGTCTGATCAGGGGGTGATCAAGGAAGCCAGAAAGCGAGACGCTCTGCTACTAACAGAAGATTCCGATTTTGGTGAATGGGTATTTGTCCATCGATTAAAGTCGGTTGGTATAATTTTTCTACGATATCCGGCACTGAAATATGAGGAAATTTCTGCTAGCTTGTCCTATCTTCTGGAATCGCGAGGTGAATCATTGGTACATAAATTTGTTGTCATTACTCCTGATAAAGTGAGAATCAGAAATTTACCGTAGGACTTTTTCCTCATTAACCCCTGAATCGAGTTCATCAACTGTAATAATCACTCTCCTTTTTGTGACAAATTATCTCTCAGCGTCTCGGCAAGAGTGTTTTGATACGATTCGTTGCATTAATTTACCAAAAGTGCTGAAACACGTACACGCGCTCGCAACACCGTTCTATCTGACCGGTGGTACTGCACTGAGCCGGAACTATACATCGTGATGCCCAAGAATACTCTTTCTGAGGCGCGGCAAAGAGCCTCTCGCTGAGGCGCTGCAACGCGGCAAAGAGCCTCTCGCAAAGGCGCCAAGCCGCAAAGAAAAAGCTCTCGCTGAGGCGCTGAGGTGCGGAGGAAAAACTCTCAAGGGCGCCAGGGACGCAAAGAAAATAAAAGTTGGAAATGCTGAGAAATTTGATATTCAATTTGCGATTTTTAATGTGATAAAGAGCGTTTGGGCAGGCATCAGGTTAATCACATCCCCATTGCGTATAAAGGGAGACATGCTGTGGCCACAAGCACGGAACCGGATCGCCTTGCCACGGAACAATATCTCTTTGACGAGATCGACAAATTCATTGTTGGCAAAAGACTTTTCGCTCATGTCAACCGCGACATAGGGTGTGAACTCGGTCATTGATTCATCTTTCAATCTTTATTGATCCGTTCGCAAGCAGTCGCACCGGCTGTAAATCGGGACACCCGGTCTTGCCAGTCAGAAACTAGCCAGGCCCTTTCGCCCTCCCGGAGCAAGCCGAGATATCGAGCAGTAGCATGTGCGACCTTGCAAAAATAGTCTCCAGGAGTGTCCAGGGTACCGTGTTCAGACCACGATTTGGCCGGACACTGTTCGCACAGGCTTTTGAGAAAACACCGCGTACAACGCTGTAGATACACTTTATTCTTTGCCTTTAACAGGCGCCAGCGCGGGAACACGTCGGTCAAGACCTGGCGTAATGCTTTGGCATCCCCTTTTAAATCACAGACCACATCGGGGTGACGCAATCCGAGACACATCTGAGCTCGGCCATAGGCATCGATACAGACATTGGTACCGGCCCCGCAATCGAACAAGACGTCGCCCTGGGGAGCCATGAATTTTCTGCAAAAGTCACTCATATCTTTTAAAAATCCCGGATCCCGGGCCTGCATTCGCACGGTATCGTCGGGAGAAAGCCGAAGAGAGGCAATCATTCGGTTCCTGGACGGATGATCCCGGCGGCTGCGCAATTCAAAGTTCATCGCATAATTCGGACGGGAGGTATTGCCCGTTAAGGTCGCGGCCCAGGCCTCGAACAGGTTCATTTCATGACGGTTGGCTGGCAGCAGCGCCATCTTGACGATAAAGGGAATGCGATGCTGTTTCAGCAGGTCCACTCCCCACTGAAATTCGTCAAACGCACCCGGTCGCGCAGCCACGGCATCATAGGATTCAGCATGCATGCCATAGACCGACACCTCCACAGGCTTGCCAGGAGGAATACGGCCCCAAAGTGCGGCCCGCTCCGGGGTAATCAACCGGGCATTGGTAAAGAGTATCACCTTTATCCCCAGCCGACGAGCATAGAGATAGAGTTCATCAAAATCTTTACGCAATAGCGGTTCGCCGCCGGTAAACCGCACTGACAAGGCACCCAGTTCCGCAGCCTGGAGCAAGACGTCTTTGATAAATGGGGTCTTCATCTCCTGTGCCTGAATCCCGGCATCATGCTCTGATTGATTGATGCAGCAATGGACACAGGCATTATTGCACCGCTCGGTCAACTCGATATCGAGATGCTGTAATAGCCGGGATGTTCTCAATCCAGGAAAGGCCGCGCCGGTATATGTTTTCACTTAGGCTGTCATCAGACCTGTATGCAAAGTTTATTTCGGTCAGAGGTGAATTGAAAGGCTAAAAGGCAGGCAATGGATGCAGATTTGGAATGCATTATGGGACAACCCGGTTCATCTAGAAAATGCTTTTTTATATGAACCTGTTATTTCGTCCCTCACCCGGAAAATTTTTCCAGATAAATCTAAGGATTAATTTGATAAAAGCAAAAAGGTTTTTTAAACCCTGCATTGCTTGCAGAAATAGTCTCTCGCTGAGGCGCGGGGGCGCGGAGGAAAAAAATCACACAGGGACACGGTGAAAGAATATTCTCGCCAAGGCGCAAGGACGCAAAGGAAAACCTCAGAAAAAAAAGCAAAAAATTAGGACAAAAACAAGGGTGGATCCTGCATGATTCATAAATTCAAAAATAATCGATTTTAAATTTTAACTTTACACCCATTGGGCCCTTTAAAGTTCACTATCCACAAGAAAAAAACCAGAGTTAATAATATGAATGACTTTTTTGGCATTGCGTTTTTTGCGGATAATCCAGGTGAATATTACTCTATATTCTTGCTCTTCCCCGCGCCTCAGCGCCTCAGCGAGAGCTTTTCTTTGCGTCTCGCCGTTGCGAGAGGCTCTTTTCCGCGCCGCAGTGCCTCACTAAAAGTCAGCACTCTTGGTGACTAGAATGTCAAGTCTAAAAATTTAGACGATATACAAAGAGTTTTGTTGACCTTTAATCATATCCTGGGCCATGCGCTTCATATCTTTTAAAAAGCCCTTTTTATCCGTATCGGGACACCATTTAACAAGACTCGGGGCATCTGCAGGAATGGATTGTAGTAATTCATAAATCATGACAGGATCCAAACCTGCATCCTTTTTTTTGGCTTGTCCAAATATTTCCGGCCAATCAAAAGACCGCTGCTTTGCAATGATCCACAGGTCCACAAAATCCTTGATTTCAAGCCTGCCAAGTGCCGTGAGCTTGTTGGAGAGGATATTCATCCAACTGTCGACCTTGCCCAGGATCTTGTTTTCCTCAAAATCCCCGAAATGCTGTGCAACA
>CAYNUX010000374.1:0-4414 GCA_964400115.1 uncultured Cytophagia bacterium | reverse complement strand
ATCTATCTCGTCAAAGTCAGGTTACCCTAGAAACATAATCCCGGAGAGGGTCATGTTTTTGGCATTCTCCGGGAATCGCACAAGCGTCCCCCCCCGGTCCAGGGGTTTCATTTGTCTGATAAATTTTTAAAATTAAAGTCTTACACGAGCAAAGCTAAATAGTGCGGTCAATCAGGCAGGCTACAGTAAGAGTATTCCCTTCTATTGGTTATCAGGTTCAAAGTAAAAGGAATCTCTAGGATCGATGTCGATCTTATTGATACCAAAAATTCACAATGACCTCCGAGTTCAAAAGTTTCCATTCGTGGTGTAACAAACCATATATTTCCAGGTCTTCAAATTCACTCCATTTAAGCACATGTTTTCTCATACAGCCTTCATGCACCAACCCTATTTTTTGCATGACGCGTCCAGATGCGGGATTCCGCGCTAAATAGTGTGCAAAGATTCGTTCAAGATCCAAAATATCAAATCCATATTGCAGCATGGCTGCGGCACTCTCTGTACAATACCCTTGATTCCAATAGGGCTTGCCAATCCAGTATCCCAACTCTGCATGCCGGTGTTCACGGCTGATCTCCAGACCGATGGCCCCCATGAGAACATTTTCATCATGCCGGATGATCGCAAAAATGCAAGAAGTGCCAGCGGCAAAATTTTTCTTATGGGTTCCAATCCATTCTTCTGCTATACCATCTTTATAAGGATGCGGAATATTCAATGTGGTGGAAGCGATCGCTTTTTCGCCAGCCAGCGTTTGTACACTCTTTGCATCGGCCGAAGCAAAAGGTCGCAATAGCAATCTTGATGTTGTGAGATAAGGCAGTTCGATCAGTTGTTCCTCTTGATACAGAACACTAATGTCCTAAACGGCACCGGTGTGGAATGGAATTCTCTTTTCATAGTTACTCAATAGCGAAGAAATTGTCAAGCAGAATAATGCAGGTTTGCTCAACACATGGCTATAGTTTTCAATTCTTTATTTTAGCCAGCAATCTCACCCATCGCAGCCAAATTTCAGAGGGCAGCCATCTTTTCTTTTGTTCCATGGTGGCATAAAAATAGGCTTGCAGAATCGCCTCAGTCAACTGAAAGCGCGTTTTTCTAAAAAAAGACAGGTCATAGGAAATATTAACAAGTGGATAGTTGAAATAATGCAATTCTTTGCCTGTGAGATGTTCACACAACTCTTGCTCCTCCCGGGTGAGGCTGGAACGCCATTTTTCCTTGTTTGAATTTACAATAACTTTATCATCAGAGTGCGAAGGAGCAAACTCTTTGAAAATAATTTTTCGATGTCGAAGGCTGATGAATGTGGGCGAAAGCATGGCATCGACAAAGGATTCATATAAAAAAGTGCAAATTTTTTCAAGCTCTTCCCTGGGATGATCCAAGAGGTCCTCATATTTCACCCCTAAAAACTGATCCCGGGGAACGACTTTTGCGGCTTGAATGCCGGCCCTGACCATCCTCTGCCAATAGAGAATAGCACCATACAAGGTTGTCGGCCCAAAGTGAGCTTTTTTCAGAGACAGAGCAGCATCCCGTCCGTCACGCACGATATGGATAAATTGGGCTTTGGGAAAGATTTCCAGCAAAGTGGATACATGCAAGACATTTTGCGGCGTCTTGTCCCCCCATCGCCCGGCTCCCTCTTTCTGGGCGACCTGACGAAACAGGCAATCGATCATCCCGGCATATGAAGGCTGACGAGCCAGAGCATCGACATCAAAGGGTTCCTCCCAGCGCCGCATCCAGTCCAGATTTACGATTCTCCTGGCCAGACGTCGAGCCTGAGCAGGGGATTGCGGATCGCCGAACGCCCGGTAATAGTCCGGAATAAAATGAGTCTCCCCACGAAAAAACAGGTTGGGATGAGAATACAAGAGATTGCGCAACAGAGTGGTTCCGCTGCGAGGGGCACCGATAATAAAAATGGGGGAGATACTCATGATCAGTCTTTCGTTCTAATACCAAAAGATGCAAAAAAATAGCATTGAATGCAATGAAAAGTTCAGGCTGACTATTTTCTTGAACATAAGGAGCAACCCGGGATTAAAATCGGTGCGGCCGGGCACAATATAGACCACGGCCTGTCAGGCCGGATTCATCATAGTCCGCTTTCAGTCCGGCATCGGTAAAACATGTACTCATCTCTTGAGCGGTAAATAGCCCCAATTCGTGTGTTTCCGATCGATGAACAATTTCACCCTCGTGACCGATCAGATATTCAAAAATAAGAGTAGAAATTCGTCCGTTTACCTGACTGGTCGCCATACGGGCTATTTTCCATCCGTCCAGAGACCCTGTATTGAGAATCGTTCGGCCGGGGATAAAGGCGTGAGGTTGAAACCAGGGTTCGATGAGAATAATCCCCTTGTCATGGATATGTTTTTTAAACATCAAGAGAGTCCGGGTCACCCGCTCCAGAGTTTTCACATAGCCTATAGAGCTAAACAGGCATATCACAGCATCATAGGATCGATCGATGTCGAAATCCGTCATATCCGCACAGTAGAATGATCCGGTGGGATTCTTTTTTTGTGCCAGGTCGACCATCGATTCATCGAGATCGACTCCATCGACCTCATAGCCATGCTCCTGGCTTAAAATTCGGGCATGTTCGCCGGTGCCGCAAGCGACATCGAGGATTGTTTTTGTTGCGGGCGCCTTGTTGGCAATCAGATGATGAATCGCGGTTGCCTCTGCCTGATAATCTTTAAACTGGGAGTATATTTGGTCATAAAATTCAGCCGACTCATCGAACATAGGATCTTGTTCCCTGGTTAATTTACAGTTGCCCTTGCAGAATACAATATCACATAACGATGCGCTTATTCAACAGATGCCAGAGAATATTCTTCAATGCTTTGCGGGTCGCATCTTTTGATAAGCTTGAATAAAAGAAGAAACATCATAAGACCGAATGCTTTTGCCGATCAGTCCCAGGGGCAGATCTTTGAGTTTTTTAAAGCGCACACACGATTTCCCCACGTCATATCGTTTGCCAGTGGCTTTGTATGCGGTTTCAAATTCCTGTTTGGCCTGGTCATCCATATAAATGGCGGTCAAATACAGGGCCATATGATTCTTTTGAGAGGCCAGCGCAGCAACCATCAGGGGTTGTTTGTTATAGGTATCGGGAAACGTCTCCAGAGGCACCTGATAAGAGATCATTCCCCAATTCATCGCTTCTTCGAATCCCCCGGGCAGGTTCTTCAAAATGACCTCTCGTACCGCCCGGAGAGATTGGCGACGATCTTCAGGGAGTTCATCCAGGTACTGGTCAATGGTCTCGGCTTTTGATTGCATATCATCCTCCGTCTCGAGTTTGCCTGATGTTATTTCCATGGTTGCAAAGTCCATTATTGACTTTTACACACAGACATCACTCAGGATACAACCCTTGATAACGACGTATCATTCCCCGGGAGGCCGGGTAAACGATTCGAGTTCGGCCAGGCCTTCCTCGGCCTCTTCTCTCGTAAAGATGCCATCCCGCAGTTCCTGATCCGATTTTTCCAGGAGGCGTTTGTAAAACCGCTCCCCTGTTTGCTTGATATCGGGGTGTTGGGATTTGATCAGCTCATAGAGGATATTTTCGGCCTTGTCAAACGCACCAAAGAGTTCAAAATATCGAAACAACCTGAATTTGACAGGATCAGAGAGTTCATAGTCTGCAATTTTGATCGCAATCTCATTGGCCTTGTCCAGATAAGATTCGAATTCTTTGTTTGCCGGGATCGCTTCGATATACAGGCAGAATGACTTTGTCAGCAGTTCCAAAACCGCTTTATCAAAGCCGTTTTGCAGTTCCATAATCTCTGCCTCTTCCCGAAGCAATTCAGCGATGACCAGCGCTCTCTCTGCCTCGAATCCCTGGTCCAGATTCAGCAAGTCGATGAGTTCCAGCTCGGACATGTGTTTGATTTTTAGAGGATCGAATTCCAGAATCGTAAAATAGGCATTATCGATCTCGAACAAGGCACGGTCATAATTCTTGCTCTGTTTGTTAAAAAGTATTTTCATGAGCACAACAGACAGCTGTTCTATCATGCGCATAATATAATCCCTGTGCAACATGAGCTCTTTCCGGTTAATTGTGTAAAAACAGCACTCCCACCCGCAGAGAAACCTCACGCCAGGGCGCAAAGCCGCCAAGAAAAAAATTGATAAAATTCCCGGTTCATAGAAAATAGGTTCTTGGCCATTTCAATTTCCTCCTTTAATGCAGAGTTCTCAGAAAAAACAGAGAGATACAGAGAAAAAATAGTGCAAAGACTAAACCACAGTCACCAGTGCGGGGTATTGGTTTTTTCCTTGTTTCTCTTGCCGTTTTTACGTCTTTGCGAACTCTCGCTCTTTCTCTACGTCTCTACACCTCAGTGAAAGAATACGCTCTTTTTGATTAAAA
>CAYNUX010000373.1:0-4430 GCA_964400115.1 uncultured Cytophagia bacterium | reverse complement strand
ACTCAGCTGGTACAGGGTGAGCCTGATGCATCTTCATTTCCCAGTGGCGGATTGCGCACGACATTTGAGGCGCGTGGCTATACCATGTGGGATCCCTCGAGTCCTGCATTTATCATGTCGGGTCCCAGAGGGGGAATTCTATGTATTCCTTCGGTCTTTATCAGTTATACCGGTGAGGCCCTGGATAAAAAGACGCCGCTGTTGCGATCCATGGAATCCATTAATCGTTCTGCACTCAAGGTTCTGCGGCTTTTTGGAAATGATTCGGTGGCACGAGTGGTAACCACCATTGGAACCGAACAAGAATATTTTCTCATCGACAAGGCTTTTTATAATCTTCGTCCTGATTTGCGCATTACAGGCCGAACCCTGGTTGGCGCCGAACCTCCCAAGGGACAACAGATGGAAGATCATTATTTTGGTTCTATCAAAGAGCGGGTCATGGCGTTTATGCAGGATGCCGAAGAAGAACTCTACCGGTTGGGCGTTCCGGCAAAAACACGCCATAATGAGGTGGCTCCGCACCAATATGAAATTGCGCCGATTTATGCCGAAGCCAATGTCGGAGCCGATCGCAATCACCTGATCATGGAAGTGCTGAAAAAGATCGCCAACCGGCATATGTTGGCCCTGTTGCTGCACGAGAAACCCTTTGCAGGGGTCAACGGCAGTGGCAAACACAATAACTGGTCCATGGAAGATTCCGAAGGCAATAATCTTTTGGATCCCGGTAAAACGCCTGAACAGAATTTGCAATTTTTGGTCTTTCTGGTAGCGATCATTCGAGCAGTGCATCTGTATGGTGATCTTTTGCGTGCGACAATTGCCTCTGCCAGCAACGATCATCGCCTGGGTGCAAATGAAGCCCCGCCTGCAATCATGTCTGTCTTTCTCGGAGAAAGATTGACCGACATACTCGAGGATATCAAAGCCAGCCGTCAGTCCAAAGCCTCCGAAGAGTTTATCATCGATCTGGGGCTCAGCCAGTTACCTTTGATTATGCGTGACAATACCGATCGCAACCGGACCTCTCCGTTTGCTTTTACCGGCAGCAAATTTGAATTCCGTGCCGTCGGCTCCTCGGCCTCTGTCTCTTTATCCAATACGATGCTCAGCGCCGCAGTGGCTGAATCGATCGATGTTTTGCACGACGATATCCAGCAAATCATGTCCAAAGGCAATGAGCTCAACGAGGCTGTGCTGACCGTCCTGCGCAAGCATATCAAAAACCATGAAAAAGTTCTGTTTGAAGGCAATAACTATAGCACAGAGTGGGAACAGGAAGCGGAAAAGAGAGGATTGCCAAATGTCAAACGAACCGCTTACGCCCTCGATGCCCTTGTGGCTGACAAGAATGTCAAGATGCTGGATGCGCAACATGTGTTCAAGGACAATGAACTAAAAGCCCGATTTCATACCAAACTCGAACAATATGCGGAAACCCTGAAAATCGAGGCATTGACCTTTGAAAATATCGTTCGCACCATGATCATGCCCGCAGCGATTGAATACCAATCAAAACTGATTTCCGTGGTCAAGGACAACAAGAAATTGCTTGGTGAAAAGGCATCTAAAGTCGAACTCGCTGCCTTGCAAACGATTTCAAAAGAGTTGCAACAATTAATCAGCCAGACCGAAAGGCTGGTCAAAGATGTGCAAAAGGCGGAAAACCTGGCTCTGAATCAAAAAGCCAGGTTTTATGCAGACAAGGTCGTGGATCAGATGACCAAAGCACGCGTTCACGCCGACATCCTGGAACAATGGACCGATGATCAACTCTGGCCTTTGCCCAAATATCAAGAGATGCTGTTTATTATGTAATGGTTATGAACAGCCATCTTTTAATTTCAAAATCCATGCACTCCTGCGCTGTCAGGGGTCATGGATTTTTTTTTATTTCCCTGCAGGTACGGCTTTAGGTTTATTGTTGGTTAAAAAGCAGGTTCTGTCAACGGTTTGGTTTAATTAGTTAGGAAAGTTAACTAATTTGTTAAAAAACATAAGGATGTAAGGGGTGCAAGCTATTCTTTTTATTGCATTTATAAATGATTTTTGCTGCAAAAAATGCTTGACTTTTTATGAAAAAAGGGTTAAGCTACAGATAACGGAACGGCGTAATAATTGAAAGATTATTCTTTATGCTTTCGTTAAAGAAAAAGACCCTGGATGGTTACGCTAACGCTACATATTCTCACCTAAAATTTTTGTTCAATCACGGAGGACAAAAGATGAAGCTTCGCCCTCTGCTTATGATCTGTTTGTTGCTATTTTTGATTCCCTCGTTATTTGCTGCAACAACAGGCAAAATTACCGGCACGGTAACCGACTCTGAATCCGGCGAGCCGTTACCCGGTGTCAATGTTGTGGTTCAAGGCTCTACAATGGGAGCTGCCACCAATCTCAATGGTGTTTATACCATTCTCAACGTCCCGCCCGGCACGTTCACCCTCAGAGCCACCTATATCGGCTATTCTTCCTATGTCGTAGAAAATGTTCAGGTCGACATTGATCTTACCACCACCGTTGATATGCAGTTGCAAAGTGAAGTGCTGGCCGGACAACAAGTCACCGTGGTGGCAACTCGTCCGGTTGTGGTGCAGGATATCTCCTCCAGTCAGGCCAATATCGAGGCTGCCCAGGTAGATGCTCTGCCCATTCAGCGAGTTAACGAGGTGGTCGGCGTGCAGGCCGGTGTTTTAGGGCTCTCTATTCGCGGGGGCGGTGCCGATGAAATGGCCTTTATGCTCGATGGTGTAACACTGCGTGATGAACGCACCAATCAGCCCATTACCAATGTCAGTATGAGTTCTATTCAGGCTGTCAAAGTGCAAACCGGCGGGTTCAATGCCGAATATGGCAATGTCCGATCCGGTATCGTTAATGTGGTGACCAAAGAGGGAGAACGGGATCGCTATTCCGGAACTCTGCGCTTTGAATACAGCCCGGCTTATAAAAAACATTTTGGCCCCTCAGGCTTTGCTCCGGATGGATACTGGAATCGCCCTTTCCTGGACGACGAGGTGGCCTGGTTCGGCACCAATATCTGGGATCAGAATACCCAACGGCAATATCCGCAGTTTGATGGTTTTTATGCAAAGTCGAAACAGTCCCTGGAAAATGATGATCCCAGTGATGATCTCACGCCCTATGCCGCTCAAAAAGTATACAAATGGCAACATCGCAAGCAGGGGGATATCAAAGACCCCGATTATATTTTTGATGGCGGTTTTGGCGGACCTGTTCCCTTTATCGGAGACAAACTGGGGGATCTGCGGTTCTTTTTGACTCACAAACGCGAACAGGAAATGCTGCTGATCGAACTGAACCGCGCGGCTTATACCGATGAAGCCACGCAACTGAAACTCACTTCCAATGTCACTGACAATACCAAACTCACCCTGAGCGCTTTGTACGGACAAGT
This sequence comes from uncultured Cytophagia bacterium, assembly GCA_964400115.1. GTDB lineage: Bacteria > Zhuqueibacterota > Zhuqueibacteria > Residuimicrobiales > Oceaniaggregativiventaceae > Oceaniaggregativivens. The sequence goes on along the minus strand of CAYNUX010000373.1, from coordinate 1,009 downwards.
CGCCAGCGTGAACAATAACAATAACGGTCTGGCAGGATACTTTCGCAGTCCGTATAGTCTCGCCAGCCAATTGAGCACCAGGAGTTATATCGATGCCATCATGTATGGCACGGATTATTACTGTCCCACAGATATTTACAATCACTCGTTCGCAGCCAGGGTGACTCGTACATTCAGCTCGCAAACTTTTATGGAAGCCAGTCTGGAACGTTCCGGTGTAATATATAGCACCGAACCCAGAGCTCTGCGCGACACCAGTGCGGTGTTGATTGTTGGCGATCAATACCGCCTTGACGAAGCGCCATATGGGTTTCAGCCGCTGCCCAGCACCGGCATAAACGGTTTACGAATGGGCGTGGGGATGAGCAATTCACGCGATTATTCAAAGTCTTTTAATAGCAATATCAGGGTGGATCTGACCAGCCAGATCAATGATAATAATCAGATCAAGACCGGCGTCGAATTCAATCTGACCAATCACCAGGTGGAATATGGCTCTGTAGATATCACCTTGCCTTCGGGGCGTCCCTGGTCGGACTGGAATACCAACCCTATTCGTGCCTCTGCCTATCTGCAGGACAAGATCGAATTCAAAGGCATGATCGCCAACCTGGGGGTACGATTCGATTATTCGGATGCCAATGATCAGTGGTTCGCCATCGATCCCTATAATCGTCAGTTTTTCACCACGGCATTCAATCCCTCTGATGAATTTGATAAAACCGAAACCGAATCACGATACTATTGGAGTCCGAGATTGGGTATCTCGCATCCGATCACGGTCAATTCCAAGATCTATTTCAATTACGGTCATTTTCGTTCCATGCCGGTATCGGAACGTCTCTATAATATTCAAAGGTTTACAGACAATTCTGTCAACCGTATCGGTGATCCCAATCTGGATTTGAGCCAAACCATTGCCTATGAATTGGGCTATGAGCACAATATCCTTAACGAGTTCCTAGATCGGAAGAGCACACGTCTGAACTCCAGTCACGTGAAACGATCT
>CAYNUX010000372.1:0-4430 GCA_964400115.1 uncultured Cytophagia bacterium | reverse complement strand
GGTCATAGCCCTGATCGAGTTTATTGATGAGATTCGGAATTTCATGAGGATCATCCTGCAAATCTGCGTCCATGGTCACCACAATATCACCCTTGCAGGCCTTAAATCCAGCAGCCAAAGCCGCAGCCTTGCCAAAATTTCGTTGGAACTGGATCAATTTTATACGTGGATTCTTGTATATCAGGTCATCCACCATTTTGGCCGACTCGTCAAGAGAGCCATCATCGATAAATATGATCTCGTAATTTCTATCCCCGATCGTGTCGATAATATGTTTATAAAGTTCCTTTAGAGACTCTTGTTCGTTATAGAATGGAATAACGACGGATAAATCCAGAGATTGTAATGTCTGCTTATTCATAATCTTATTTTCGTTGCACTGGCCGGAACGTTGACTCGGAATTTTTTGGGATTAATATCTTTATTGATCCTGATGTCTCTGTAAAACAGGGTCAGCTTTTCTTTCATGATCGGGCGGGTAATGCGAATCGTCTGAGGAAGATGAACCCCGTCGATGCGTTTAAAACGTTCATATTCTGCTTTAAGAGTTAACTCGTTCTGAGGGTCAAATAATTGTGTTTCGGTAACCACACCATGCTCGGGGTCGATCCAATGCACGACTTTGTGTTCCCCATAATAGCCGCCAAGGATCAAATGGGAATCCTGACGTATCAGCTTGCCATCTCTGAGCTCTGTGGCTGGTTCCAGGCCGGCAAGGACACGAAGCAACTGATCATACGATACATGAAAGTTGATAAAATATTCTAGATTCAACTCTACAGTTTTGCCGGTATAATATATGTTTTGCATGGGAGTATAGATAGTAAAACTATCCTTATCTGCAAAAAGTAATCCCACATCCATGCCCCAGGCGACTTCGAGTTTTACGTACACCGAGTCCGGGTTTTTGATAAGAACAGAAGCATTTGCTGTCAATGCCTCTGTAGGGGATTCGACAGTCAGGTTACCGACCCCATCAAATGAACGCAGCCGTTTATAATTTTGGGCCAACGCTCTTTTGACCACATCGATGCTCGATTCTTCGATTGAAAGAATGGGCCCGAATCGGGCACATCCGCTGTATATCGAGATCGAACCCATAATCACGAGCAAAAGGAGGTATGAACGGTATTTAATGATGATCGACCTCGGACAATTTTTGCGCTACGGATTCGCGGTTATTGTCTAGCTCATGGGCGCGTTCCCATGCTTCCCGGGCTTTTTGTTTGTCACCGAGTTTAGAATAGACGTCACCCAGGTGTTCATGAACCTCGGCATTATTATCCTGAATGGCGATGGATTCTTTTATGTGCTCCCGAGCTTTGTTGTATTCTCCCAGTTGATAATGAATCCATCCCATAGTATCCAGAAACGCGGCATTATCCGGATTGGCTTGTACTGCTTTTTGGGATAATTTCAGTGCGTATTCCAGCCGGATCCCTCGTACTGCCAGATGGTAGGCATAATTATTGAGGATCAATGGGGTTTCATTGTCTTTATCCAGAACATTCTTATAGAGGTGTTCTGCTTTTTCATATAACTTTAATTCATCGTAAGCACTGGCCAGTGTCAGGAGTGTTTGCAGATTCTCAGGTTCGATCTCCATGGCCTTGTTAAGAAATGGGATCGCCTTGGAAAACTCTCTTCGACGGTTATAAATAAATCCGGTATAATAGTTAATTTCAGGGTCATTGGGAAATTTTTTCACAGATGTTTCAAAATTTTGTAGCGCAACTCTCAGGCTATCCATGCGCAGATAATTCAAACCCCGTAGCACCCAGAGTCCGGGTAGATCAGGCCGTAATTCCACGGATTGATCGAAATAGGGAGCTGCTCGTTGGTTTTTATCAATCATAAAATAGTACCGTGCAAGAGTTACCGGAACCCGCCAATCTTTGTTATGACCGGAAACCAGATCTTCCACTTGTTGAATGGCTTTGAGCGTATCTCCTTTTTCCATAAAAAGGTTTGAAATTTCTATTCGTGCACCAACATAGGTTGAATCGGTATCTTTGAGAGGCTCATACAGGGCGATGGCATCATCGTAGCGATTATCGTCTACATAAATATCCCGTAGCCTGCGGCGCACAGTGAGAAAAGCTGTGTTTTGCTGCAATGCTTGTTCATAGATTTCTTGAGCCTTTTCATCATTTTGCATGAGTTTGTGAAGCGATGCCAGAGCTAAAAATGCCCGCTCACTTTTAGGATGGTCATCAAGTGTCTTGCGGGCAAAAGAAAGCGCTTCAAGCGTGTCACCTGATTGGAAATAGTATTGCATGAGCTGGAGTTTGTCTGAAAGATCTGTGCTGTCTTTGGCAACAAGCATTTCGAAAAGATTTATGGCCTTGTCCCATGATTCTTTTTTTTCATATAATACGCGTAATTCCGCTTTGGCATCAGCAAAATCGGGGTTTTGCTGCAATGCCCGATGATACCATTGCATGGCTTTACTGGTGTCTTTTTGCGCTTTGGAAGTCGCTGCAAGGGCGAGGTATGTAGCCTCATTATCAGGAGCACTTTGCAAGACATCGGAATAGACTTGATAGGCGGCATCAAAATTTCGACTTTGCAAGAAAAGATGTCCGATACGCAGCCGGAATTCGGGGTCATCCAGCCCTTTTTCGACCATATTCTGATAGGTTTTTAAGGCCTGGTCGAAATTACGGTTAATGATTTGCAGTGAGGTAAGGCTGTAAAGCGTCTCCAGATCATAAGGACGAATCTCTTGTAATCGTTCATAAGCAGTGAGCGCTTTTCTATATTCTTTGAGTTTTTCATGGCTCAGCGCAAGGAGTTCCAATGCATCGACATTATCAGGGTCGAGACCCAGGGCCCGATTACATAAGCGAACACTTGATTTTATTTCACCCAGCACAAAATAATTTTCAGCCAAAGAGAGGTATATGCCTGGCGACGATGTGTCGATTTCAGCAGCTTGATGATATTCGACGAGAGCATTTTTGGGTTGGCCCAGGAGTTCAGCCACCGCTCCCGAGATGATATGATTCATGGCTTCGCGATTATAGGTGGGCTTTGTCTCTTTCTCCTGCTCTGGGGTTGTCAATTTTCGTGAAGACCCGCACCCCATGGTACTGGCCAATACCACAAGTATGAGCAGTACACTTTTATACTTTTTCATAAGTCCATTCTGTAAATATTTGTGACCTTTAATATATTGTTAATTTAGCATTTTCTCAAGTAAAAAATAGAACGGTTGCGGATTAAACATTTTTTCAGTATCTTTTCATCTTAACGCATAAAGACAGCACCGGTTCCCTTTTCAGAATAGCCGGAATATCTTCGAGGCGGTCAATGACCAATAAACCTTCCTTATGGGATAAATTACGCTCCAATCAGTGGCGAGGGTATATTTTACTCGGAATTGCCCTCTATTTGGTGCTGATAAATCAAGTTATCCGGGTACGTCCGGATCATGTTTTTATTGCATTGATGCTTTTCGTTCTTGCACTAGGCCGCGGACGGATCAAATATTTTGTTATGGATTGGGCGCCCTGGATCATTTTTTGGATAAGTTATGACATGATGCGCGGTGTCGCGGATAATTGGCGGGGTCTGATCAATATCACGTGGCCATATGTGACTGAATTGAAAATTTTCGGACCTCTGTTTGGAGGGGTTATTCCTTGCTATGTCCTGCAAGATTGGCAGGTGATGTTAGAAGGCTCGTTTCTAAAAGGTGTTTTTGATGGGATGGGAGGGCTCTTTTATACTCTTCATTTTGGCATGCCCATATTACTCGGATGGCTATTTTGGCACACCACAGACGATCGTAAAATGTTTTACCGCTTTGTGTGGACCATGACCGTGCTTAATTTTGCAGCGCTGGCCACCTTTATTATTTATCCTGCAGCTCCACCCTGGTATGTGTATAGCTATGGATTCGGCCAGCCCCCTCAAACGACGTTTTGGGGATTAGGTGCCGGTGCATTGGTCAATGTGGATAAAATGATAGGCATGAATTTTTTTCAAACTCTCTGGGGCGGATTTAATCCGAATCACTTTGCCGCAATCCCGTCTCTGCACGGATCTTATCCCGTGGCTGTGGCCTTTTTTACCTGGAAAAAGTTTCGGAAATTCCCCCTGTTACTTTCGCTCTATCCGCTCGGAGTTTGGTTTTCTGCAGTTTATCTCAACCAGCACTATATCATCGATCTTTTTATCGGAGCGGTGTATCTGATATTGGCTTATCAGCTCACGGATAAAATTCTATTACCCCATGTTTTCTCGCGATTCGTCAGTTGGAACCCTCTCCGTAATCGCAATAAAAGATCCGAGATATAGATTTTTGACTTGACATTTTTATAAGAATTGTTATATTTGTATTCGCTTTATGTCGGCGCTTTAGCTCAGTCGGTAGAGCAAGGGACTGAAAATCCCTGTGTCCCCAGTTCGATTCTGGGAGGCGCCAC
>CAYNUX010000371.1:0-4432 GCA_964400115.1 uncultured Cytophagia bacterium | reverse complement strand
CGATGTGTATAAAAAATTCCCCCTTTTTGCATGTACATGCAAGCAAATAGCGGCGCTCGATTATTCTACTTTGACGAGTCGATAATTACCGCTGCCATTTCTATCTGAAAAAATATATCGCTTGTTCAAATTGGAATAAAACCAAATCTCTGCAGCGGGCATATTCATTTCTGTGGCCTGGCGCTCTACCTGGGTTGGAGGACCATTTTTAATATATACCTCTCCCCGGTCAGTTTTCCATCCTGCAACCATAGGTGCCATAACAGAAAAGTTTCTATTGCTAAAATCGACACGCCGAAAAAATACTTGTTTTAATTCATTTGTCTCGGTACCGGGAGTGGGATCGCGCTTTTGCCAAAATTCCTCAAACAATGATTCTTTTTGCTCATTGGTTTCTGCTTTACGCAATGGTTCTGTAGCATTATCGCCGGCAATGATGGATAATTGTTCAATAGCCAAATCCAAATTGCTTTCCTCAAAGACCAATTCTCCCCAATTGATATGGAATTCGCTCTCTCTCGTAACAAAATGATCCTTGACTCGTAACTGTACCTGCAGATTATATCTACCTGGCTTGTCGATTCTTGCCAAATCTATACATACACGCTGTAGCACAGGAGGAATTTTAATGTCGATGAGTTGGGTATCGATACGCTTTTTACTTTCATCATTCACCACATATCTGATCGTTCCGGAATCAGAATCGACCGGAACTTTAATGTCCACAAAGGCTCTTGGTGATGAGCCTTTGGTCTGAAAAACTCCCCGAATATTCGCTAAAAATTGATCGTCGATACTGCCAGAGCAATCTATTGAATCGACAAATAGAATATCGCTCATCATGAGAGAACCTGGCTTTTCGAGTTTTAATGGCTGTTCTCTTTCCAGTTTTCGTTCAGATTCTTCATCGAATAAAGACATACGTACTAAATAATCACCTGGCTCAATACTCAGAAAAATTCTTTCGCGAATCACTCTGGTACGAGAATTGGTTTCTGCAAAAGAATGAGCGTGCACGGTTTTCGAGACCATTCGATCCAAAAGCGGTGTATCATCATTCCGATACAGGATCACCTGTAAATCATAGGCAGCACGATAGAGCGAATCACTCGACTTGAAAAAAGTAAGAATATCATTCACAAACGAAAAAGAAAGATTGACAGCTAACTTTGTATGATCAGAAGGATCCACCATCTTGTAAACATTGTAGGCAAACAGCTCCTGTCCGAAGGAACTTTGTCCACGGCCTTCGCCATGCCGATTTTTCATCATCGGTTGTGCACTGGAAATAGCCACAATCAACAAAACAAAAAAGCATACACTTTTGATTTTTGCATTCATAAAACTTCCATAGCTGGTTAAAGCAATACGTTCAGAACTTTTATTGCCAGATCGTATTTATCTTTCCCAAAGGGCGGCATAAGATAGATACCTTTTATTCTCGACAAGAATTTAGCCTCGATTATAGCTTGTTGTGCCACGTGAATGCCTATTTTTTGCGCCTCGGTCTTGTCCGAAGCCTTTTCCATCTGCGTGGCAATAAAAAAGGGCACCGTGACACCGGGAACCTCATTATTCAGGAATTCGACAGTACGATAACTCATTAAAGGCATGATGCCAGCAAGAATCGGCAGGTCTAAATCCCGGGTGCGATCCAAAAATCTGTTCAAGTTTTCCACATCAAAAACAGGTTGAGTGAGAATATATTCTGCACCCGCTTCTGCCTTTTGATACAATCGATCAATTTCCAAATCTAAATCGACAGCTCCGGGATTGGCTCCGACACCGATATGCCAGGCCGTAGGCAACCCAATCGGATTACCGGCAATATCATAGCCTTCATTCAATCCACGAATGATCCGGGTAAGACCAATCGCATCGACATCAAAAACCGCTGTTGCGTCAGGATAGTCCCCTAATTTCGGAGGATCACCGGTAATAGCCAAAATATTGCGCAAACCTAAAGCCCATGCTCCCAGCAAGTCGGATTGCATCCCGAGTACATTTCTGTCTCGACAGCAGTAATGAATAATAGTTTCCACAGGCAAGCTTTTTTCGATGATTTGAGCCAGAGCCAAATGCGACATCCGGGATGATGCTCGCGGACCGTCGGGAATATTAATAGCATCGACCCCAAAACCGACTAGTTTTTTTATGCCTTCGACGACAGTATTCGGGTTAATTCCTCTGGGCGCAACGACTTCTACTGATACCACAAATCTGCGACCAATTCGGCCTGCAAGAGCAGATTTTAGTTCGCGAGGTACAGGATGCACCTCTGGTTGTGATTTGGGTTGTTGGGTAACGGTCACCGACGGTTTGCGGGGCTGCATCGCCCTGACTGCGTTTACGATGGCACGAATATGCGCATCAGTAGTACCACAGCATCCTCCGACGATATTGGCTCCGGCAGTGATGAAGCGCCGTGCAAACTCTGCATGATACTCTGGAGTGGACATGTAAATGTATCGTCCCTCAACGAGTCTCGGATTCCCGGCATTGGGCTGGGCAGATATAAAACGGGCACCATGACGATGATAATTGTCTATAACATCCAACATGGGTTGAGGGCCCACTGAACAATTGGCACCCACAACGTGAGCACCGGCACTGATCAAATCCTGTGCAACAATATCGGGATCTGCACCCAGTGGTGTATGTCCCTGGACGTTGAATGTCATTTGAGCGATTATGGGTATGTCGGGAGCAAGTGTCCGTATCGCGCGTATCGCTTCCATTATTTCATTGCGATCGGAAAACGTTTCCAGGATAAACAAATCCACCCCACCGGCCAAGAGACCCTTTGCCTGATTGGAAAAGGCCTCCCGGGCTGCTTGCATACGAAGCTTGCCCAAAGGCTCTATTTGTAGCCCCAGGGGGCCAACTGACCCGGCGATATATAGCTGATCATCACAAGCTTCGCGTGCCAGCTCTGCACCGCGTTTGTTGATCTCAAAAAGAGATTGTTCCAAGCCGTGCGCCTTGAGTTTGACCTCATTGGCACCAAAAGTGTTGGTCTCTAAAATATCTGCTCGTGCGGCTAGATATTTTTTGTGTACATCAAGCACTTTATTGGGCTCTGAGAGGTTCATCTCATCAAAGCACCGATTGATATATACGCCACTGGCATAGAGCATGGTACCCATGGCGCCATCACAGACCAATATCGAATGTTCCAGACGATCGAGAAAAAACTCCTTCAATACCTGTACCTTTATGCTTTTGTTAGCAAGGCCGAATTCGGTCGGCACCGAATCCGGATCGAGTTAAAAATCAGCGCCAAGAGACCACAGGGATCGTGGCGAAGAGTCTGTGCTATAAAAATTTGTCGGCCAGGCCAGATCATAACGCAGTAAAAAAAATCCAACGTTCAGCCGGATTCCGAACCCGATGCTGGCAAAAACATCGTCTGTTTGAAACATTCCACTGGGGCTTTTTTTGAAAAATTGCACATCATCACCCCGATCCCAGGCGACTCCCATATCCGTAAATAACGCACCACCGACATTAAAAAAGGTGATAGGCAATGGAAATCCCATGGACAACTGGTGAATTAATGGAAAACGGAACTCAAAGTTGGCCATCAAGAAACGATTTCCTTCCTGAGTATAATAATCTGCTCCGCGTAACGGCATTTCAAAGGAAGCAAAATAGATCTCTTCGACCTTGTCGATTCTCAAGCCACCATAATAATCACGATTGAGCCAATTCGCAAGACCACCTAAGAAAAACTTTTGTGGATGCTCTCCAAAACTGGCTCCACCTGCTCCGCGCATGGCAAATGTATATCCGGAAGTAATACGGAAATACTTGCGATAATCTCCGCGCAGGGTCACGAATCCCAGTCCAGTCTTTCCCAGTTTTGGGCTATATGAAATATTCATACCATAGCGAGACCCATTGGCAGGCCCCGTATAACCCCATATGGTTGTATCTTTCGTATAAACAAGATTATTAAGCAAAAAGTACCGGTTTCGTGGCGAAATAAATCCTTCATCCACAAAGAAATCTACCAGATCGTCGGGTAAATCCATATAAGACCGACTAATGCCTCTCAGAGCGAGGCCATAGCTGATACGTTCATATTTATTGAATGGATTAATGACCGACATGCTGAGACCATAATTGCGATCACGAACCCACCCCAAGGATTGCGACCAAAAATAGTAGGCATTATGATAAGCACCACCACCAATATCATAGCGCTTTGGCAGGTAAAAATAGCTCAGAGCATAATCGGCATTTTTAAAATCACCGAACAGATTGGCCGCTATATTGATTCTATGATTGCCCAATACATCCGACAGCAGGATGTTGGTATAGCCCTGTGTTCCAAAAAATTGATTATAGCCAACCGCACCATAGACCAAATCAGGGGAAAATTTTACTTCATAATTGTGAACCTTGTAATCACCTGTTGGCAAAATATAGG
>CAYNUX010000370.1:0-4437 GCA_964400115.1 uncultured Cytophagia bacterium | reverse complement strand
GGACAGCACCCGGATATCGTACAGCAGATCGAGAATGTTCTGACCGCCGCAAGAACAGACTCGCCCCACTGGCCGGTCGAGACTGATCGCCCGTCCGGTGAATCATGACCGTTATGGGAACGGCTGAACAGAGAACAAGGGTAACTTGACAAAAGTCGCTGATAAACCTCACGTCAAGGCAACCTCACGCCGAGGCGCAAAGCCGCAAAGAAAGGCTTTTATGATTGAATAATTATTCAATAAACCCTTTTTGGAGATTATATATGCAAGCCATTAATTAACAGAACATTAAAGCCGCTTTTATTTTTTTCTTGGCGTCTCGCGGCTTTGCGTGAGGTTTATCAACGGCTTGGCGTGAGCAGATCATGGTTTGCATGGCGATCTCTGCGTTCCGGTTAACGTGAAACAGACTCTATCAAGCCAGAGCAGAAAATCCTTTTCAAACCGTATCTGGATTTGTATATTCTGGTTTAGCGTTGGCATTTCCTTACACAATTAGAGAGGTAGCAATATGAAGACGTATCATCCAATTGTCAACAATCTTTCGCGGCGCGAGTTTGTTGCCGGCGCAGCGGCGCTGGCAGCGACGAGCATGGCGCCCAAATGGAGCCGGGCACAGGCAACCCCCAATTCCAGTTTCGAGGGGGTTCAAATCGGCGCCATCACCTACAGTTTCCGCAGTATGCCCGGATCGGCCCAGGATCTGCTCAACTATTGCATCGAATGCGGCATCAGTTCGGTGGAGCTCATGGGTGGTCCTGCCGAAGCCTTTGCCGGTGCGCCCGAGTTTGAACGCCTCTCCAGACCCCGCGGCGCTCAGGCCACGGAAGAGGCGCTCACCGCCTATAATGCCAAACGCCGTGAACAAGATGAAATCCTGAGCGAATGGCGCCAGACGGTTTCGATGGACAAATACGCAGAATTGCGCAAAATGTACAATGATGCCGGGGTAGGCATCCATATCGTCAAGCTCGGCGATATCAATGGCAATATGCCCAAAGAAGAGATCGAATACTGTTTCAATGTCGCCCGAACCCTGGGTGCCAGAGGCATTACCACAGAGATTTCCGAGGAAAAAGCCAAAGCATTGGGCCCCTATGCAGACAAGCATGAAATCATGATCGGGTTCCATAACCACACCCAGGTCAATGCCTCCAGCTGGGAAAAACCCTTTTCATATGGCAAATATCTGGGAATGAATTTCGATATCGGACACTATGTGGCCGGCACCAACGAGTCTCCCCTGCCGATCATCGAACGATATGCACCTGAAAACCGTATCCTGAGCCTGCATATCAAGGATCGCAAGGTCAATAACGGTCCGAATATGCCGCTGGGGATGGGGGATACGCCGGTGGCCCTGGTGCTGCAGTGGATGAAAAAGAACAATGCCTCCTTTCCGGCAGATATCGAACTCGAATACTCGATTCCGGAAGGCTCGAATGCCGTTAAAGAGGTTAAAAAATGTGTGTACTATAGTAAAAACGTTCTCACGAGCTAGATCATCATGGAGAGGCCGTCTTGCCTCTCTACTAAAAAAAAATCTCTTATTATGACACTGACGCCCCTCACACTGCTTAAAAACACGTTTGGTTATGCCGAATTCCGGCCGCTGCAGAATGAGATCATCGAGAGAGTAGTGCAAAAGCGGGATACGCTCGTGGTCATGCCCACGGGCGGGGGCAAGTCTCTGTGCTATCAGATCCCGGCCCTGCTGTTCGACGGCCTGACCCTCGTCATCTCACCGTTGATCTCGCTGATGCAGGACCAGGTGACGCAGTTGAGACAATTAGAGATCCCGGCCGCATATCTCAACAGCACGCTTTCGCCACAGGAATTTCAGGACACTGCACAGGCCATCCGGGAAAAAAAGCTCAAGATGCTCTATATGGCTCCGGAAGGCCTGTTTTCCGAACGTACATTAGAGTTATTACGGCCTCTGGAGATCGACTGCATTGCCATCGATGAAGCGCACTGTATCTCGGAATGGGGGCACGACTTTCGTCCGGAATACCGGCGGCTGGCACAAATGCGCAAGGCATTCGATTCTGCGGCCTGCATCGCCCTGACCGCCACAGCCACCGAACACGTGCAAAAAGATATCATGGCGAGCCTGGAGTTCAAGACCGACAGTGCATTTGTCGCCAGCTTTGACCGCAAAAACCTGTTTCTCCGGATGACGGAAAAACAGGATCAGACCGCGCAGCTGATCTCGTTTCTCAGACAACACCCTGACCAGTCCGGTATCATCTATTGCTACTCGCGCCAGCAAACCGACGAGCTTTCGAGCTATCTGAACCAGTCCGGCTATTCGGTGCTTCCTTATCATGCCGGACTGGATAATGCCACACGCAAAGAGAATCAGGAGCGGTTTGTGCGCGATGATGTGCAGATCATGGTCGCCACCATTGCCTTTGGCATGGGCATCGACAAACCCAATATCCGCTTTGTCGTGCATGTAGACCTGCCCAAGAATATCGAATCCTATTATCAACAGATCGGCCGGGCGGGCCGCGACGGCCTGGATGCCGATTGTCTGTTGCTCTATGGATATGGCGATATTGCCAAAAACAGATACTTTATCGATCAAAAAGAGAGCGAATCTGAAAGGCGAATCGCAAATATCCACTTACAGGCCATGGTACAGCTGGCCGAGACGCATGTGTGCAGACGCATTCTGTTGCTCGACTATTTTGGGGAAACCTATAACAAAGACCATTGCGGCAAATGCGACAACTGTCTCGAGAGTAAAGAACTCCAGGATGCGACCAAAGCGGCTCAGAAATTCCTCTCTTGCGTCAAACGAACCGAGGAACGATTCGGAGCCGGACATGTGATCGACGTCCTGCGAGGCTCTGAAAACCGGCGCCTGCTCGGTTTTGGACATCAGCACCTGTCGACCTATGGCATCGGCAAAGAGTTTTCCAAACAGGAATGGCAGTATCTGGCGCGGCAGTTCATTTCCAAGGGATTATTGAGGATGGATCCGGAATACGGCAGTTTGAAACTGACGCCCAGAGCACATGAGGTGCTTTTCAACGAGACACCTGTGGAGGTGGTGGTCAAACCACAACATCGCCAGAGTGAAATGGATATCCAATCGCCACAAGACACAGACTATGACCCAAAACTGTTCGAGCTATTGCGTTCCAGACGAAAAACCCTGGCTGATGGTCAGGGGGTTCCGCCGTATGTCATCTTTCCTGACAAGACATTGATGGATATGGCCGCCAGGTATCCGCAAAGCAGCAGTGACATGATGAATATCTTTGGCGTGGGAGCAGTGCGAAATAAACGCTATGGTCTGATCTTTTTAAAGATTATCACGGCATATTGCCAGGAACATGAAATCGACCGGGACCGAGACCGGACAAAAAGAGCTCCTCAAAAAGACACACCCCCGAAAAAATCCCCGCGAACCACACAAATCGGCGAATCCTTTGCCCAGGGCCGGTCGATCAGGGAATTGCAGGATCTGTATAACATAAAACGATCCACGGTCATCCGTCATTTGCAGGACTATGTCATGCAGGGCAACTCGTTGCCGTGCGCGTGTTTGCAAAATGAACTCGATCCGAAATTCGATCAAAAGGCTCTGCAAGAGGCATTCGACACGCTGGGAACGAGATTTTTAAAGCCGGTGTTCGAGCATTTTAAGGGCAACGTTCCCTATGAAGAGTTGCACCTGCAACGGCTGTATCATGTTTGCAAACGAAAAAAAGCGGACTAGCAACGCTGTCCGCCCTGAACCTCACCATATGATTTCGACATGCCCCCATTCATGGATTTTTTTATCCCGTGTGACCAGAGGCACCTGATATTTCAGAGCGGTTGCCGCGATAAGGCGATCCGCCGGGTCTCCATGAAAATGGCCTGGCAATCGGGTCGACAGGACAGCAATCTCGGGATCGATGGAAATCAGATTGATTCCGGGGGTTTCCAATGCTCTGTTTATCCACAACTGAACATCCAGATTCAGCTTGAGGCGTTGTTTGGCCACCAGCATGGCGATTTCCCAACAGGAAATCACATTAACGTGCATTGTTTGTGACTTTATTATTTGCTGCAATGCATTGGGAGACAGTTCATCCAGACTATCATTTACCCAATAGAACCAGACATGCGTATCCAGCAGAATCACTTTTCTGCCTCCCACTCTTCATCGACAGGAGAAACAATATCCCCGATATAAATGGCAGCATTTTTCAAGGGCTTTTCCTGGCTTGTTTCGGTGGTAAAAGGCACGAGTTTGGCCACAGGTTTGCCGTGACGCGTCACGACGATATTTTCGTGTGACTGGTGAACATGCTTTATCAGGGCCAAACATTTGGCTTTGAATTCACCTGCAGGAATGGTTTTCATGAATCACTCTCTAAAATATGACTATAAATTTTTGACTATAGTCAAAATATAGTGAATCTATGCCTTGTTGTCAAC
>CAYNUX010000369.1:0-4442 GCA_964400115.1 uncultured Cytophagia bacterium | reverse complement strand
CATGATTGCGAGGTCTGCAGTCGAATCTTTTGGGTCGTGGCTCTGTTTGAACGCATTGCCGAAAATGAATATATAGATTACCGGCACGATCAGCATCCAGATGACAGCGGTCTTGTCTGTTTTCAAGATTTTCAAGTGTTGCAAGATAATGATGCCGACTTTCATATGCGTACCTTTTTATCCATAATCCAGAACGTCAATGCATTTCCGATAAGAGTAAATGCTGCCAGCACTCCGAGGTACAAGAATATCTTGAAATGCAAATCTCCAAAGCCCATCAAGCGTTGCCAGGGATAGACCACCCAATAGAGCGGTGAGGCCGGTGCGAACTGGCGTAAAAATCCGGGCAGGGATTCGAGCGGAAGCATGGCTCCGCCCAGTATGGCAAATACCATGATCAATGCAGGCACGATGCCCGAGGCCTGAGCTCGTGTTTCAATGAATGAATAAAGCAGTCCGGCCAGAGCACTCAGGGCGCCGCTGCTCACGATCAGTAAAACTGTAAATAAAGGCCAGGAAGCTACAGAGACCCTAAAAATCAGGATGGCGAATAACCAGACCAGCAATAAAGCGATCAACGCCATAATCCACATAAACAAGAGTTTTGAAGCGAACACCTGTGACCGGGTGACCGGTGTGGTCAGGATCCGGAATAATGTTTTTTGCTCCTTTTCTACAAAAATATCTTTTGCAAGGTTGTCGAGCATGAACATCATGATCAGGATGGTGACACCGCTCACCAAATACCCAAAAAGTGAAAACAACGGGGCAGGTTCATCCTTTTTCTCCCGAATCGTCTCTTTAGAAATTTTGATGATCGGCGGCAAGAGCAGTGGTTCTATCTGAGTGATAATGCGATGGATTTGCACAGCCATCGTTGCGACCTCGATCTCTGTGGGTGAGTCATTTTGGTCGTTAATTGTCTTGATTTTTTGTACGGGAGAATCCAGGAGCCGCAGAGCACGATCGCCTGCTTCGGCGAGTATCATGATAGTTTCTTGTGCGATCTTGGGCAGAAACGATTGCGCCGGATTTTTTATCAATGTCAGGGTACTGGATCCGCCGGTAAATAATGAATCGCCCAGACCCCGGGGGATGATGAGTAATGCTGAAGCTTTGCCTTTATCCATGAGTGGTTTTCCCTGGGCCGAATCCACATGAGTTACAGAAAACATTTCACCCAATTCACCACGGGAAAATGCACCGATGAGAAATTGCGAGACAAATGAATCATCATGATCTTCGACAAGCAAGGGAATCTCTATTTTCGGCTGATCCGATGATGAACCTCCGGAGGAGATCATTCCCATCAGGAACGCCAGCACAATCGGCAAGCCGAGCCAGATCACGATTCCGGCGGGTTTGGCTTTTCGCCGCAATAAATCTTTGATCAACAATCTAAAGATCAATCTTTAAACTCCCTTCCGGTTAGTTTTATAAAGACCGAGTCCAGATTGGGATTTTTGATGTCCAGATGCTCGACGACCAGCCCTTGTTCCTGGAGGACGGTCAGGATTTGACCGATTGGCATGGCAAACGGGACACTCAGAGTGATTTGTGCGGGGTCAAAATTTAAAAGCTGTACATCAGAAACGGTGGAGACGAGTTTGTTTATCCATTCCTGGTTGAATGTACCGCCGATTTTTAGAATGCGGCGTTCACCCACCAGGGTTTCAAGTTCAGACAAGGAACCCATGGCCAATATATGGCCGTGGTCCATGATCGCCAGACGGTCGCAAAGCTGTTCAGCCTCATCCATATAATGCGTGGTATAGAGGATCGCGGTGCCTTTGTTCGCTTCTGCGCGGATCAGGTCAAGCATTTGGTGTCTTGCCTGCGGGTCGATCCCGACAGTGGGTTCATCCAGCAGCAAGAGATCAGGATCATGCAAAAGACCGATGGCCAGATTCAGTCTTCGTTTCATTCCGCCGGAAAAACGGTTCACAGGTTCTTTTGCCCGATCCTGTAACCCGACTTTGGACAAGAGTTCTTTTTGTCTGGATTTCAGCTTTTCACCTGACAAACCGTATAAACCTCCCCAAAAGGAAAGGTTGTCTTGGGCGTTCAACTCTTCATAAAGAGCAATATCCTGGGGAACAACCCCCATACGCTGACGCAAAGAAGAGTTTTCAGCACTGACGGGCATATTGTTGATGGTGATCGACCCCTGGTCGGCAGGCAAGAGAGAGCAAATCATATTGATGGTGGTGGTTTTGCCAGCCCCGTTTGGGCCCAAAAGTCCGAATATCTCGCCGGGGTTGACCTTGAATGAGACATCTTTTACTGCTTGTAGCGAGTCGAATGCTTTGTGCAAATGCTCAATAATGAGAACCGGTTCTGTCATAATAGCCCTCTCTAGGTTAAGATAGGCTATTATGCGAAAAAAATATCATAAATTCAAGTAAAGATTTTTAAAAACCTCCTGGTTTAGACGATCCGGCTCCAGGAGGTTTGTATGAAAATCCGCAAATAATTGCTGATTTGAAAATTCTATATTTATTTTTTCTGCAATTCTTTGTAATAGATCTTTTTTGCTTCGATGGTCATACCCGGATTGTGTGCCTGAATGGCAAAATGTCCACTTTTATATTCATTGTCCTGGCATTCTGTCACCAGCGAGTCATTTATCCAGATCTGAAGCATGTCACCCTGAGCCTTGACCTGCATGGAAAACCATTCATTATCTTTAGTCAATAACGCGTTGGCTTTGCACGTGGGAGTGCCCGGTTTCCATAACCAGCCGGTATGAGCGTCAGAGTGATTGTCGATTTGCGCTTCATAGCCCCGGGGAAATCCATCCGGATTGTCTTCAGGCGGATTGGCACGGAAATAGAGTCCGCTATTGCCCTGTTCACTGACACGAAACATTCCTTTGATCACAAGGTCGCTGGCGGTCAGATCGGTATAGAGATGCCCCATACCATCGATACCTGTGAGAATGCCCTCTCTGACTTTCCAGGTCGCCTTGCCTCTGGCTGTCCAGCCTGCCAGTGTTTCACCATCAAATAAAGGAATCCAGTCGGATTCGATAAAAGTGGTTTCGGGTAATTCCTCTTTTTCGCCACATCCGGCCACAAAAAAAAGACAGAGGGCCAAAATCAAGAGTTTGGTTCTCATGTGCACACACCTCGTTTTTGATTAAATGGTTGATATAGTCTTAATATATATAAAGAAAGGGAAAATCAAAACTCAATTTAGAATAAATGTCCGGATTGACGGGTCATATCAAAGGATTAGACAGGGGTAAGCTGCTGCATTTAAAAATGTTTGCACCCCAATGTCTTTGAGTAAGGTGATGCTTTTCTTACTGGCAGCAAGAAAAGCATCACTGTACCCGGGTCATGGTTTGATAGCAGGATGATGTTCGGGAGCACGGTGGTTGATCCCATCACTAATCGACCGTCAGAACAATCACACCTGTTTTTCCCCATGTATTGTCTTTGTGTTCCTTGCTGATGATCTCTTTGCCGTCAGCGGTTTTGGCTGCGATTTCAAGATGATAGGTTTCAAGGGGAGCGTCATAAGGAACCGGGCCCTGAGCAACCCAAACATTTTTGCTCTCTTTGTTTTTCGGTTCCAGGGGGACGCGGGGACCATCATAGGGATATTCCCGGACCGTGAGAACCACTGATTCAATGTCTTTGGTTTCACCTTTAAATTCGATGACAAAGTTTACTTTACCGCCAGGGGCTGCTGTATCAGGGGTGGCTGATACCGAAACCAGCTCGGGTTGACCAGCCAGCGCCAGCTGAGAGAGAATAAACAGACAAAGCAATACCACTATTCGTTTCATAATGACCTCCTGAAAAAGTAAGTGAATGGATTAGAATGTCTCGTTCGCGTCGCTATGACACGTCAGCAGAATAATATACAAAACTGTATTTTAAAAACAAGCCAATAACACAAAGACGGAAAGATTAAAGAGAGTCGATCAGGGGATCCCGTGTCTTGGGTGGATGGAAAAGGGGATCTGTTTGGGAAAGCACATTTGGTCAAATAACTTTAGGCTCCGCATCTTTTGATGCGGAGCCTGTTGGTTTATTTGAGAAGCGTCATTCGCTGCACGCTCTGAAAATCACCGGCAATAATACGGAAGAAATACATTCCGCTGGGTCTGTCCATGGCATTCCATGTGATAGCATATTCACCTGCCTGTTGTGATTCATCGACCAGAGTAGCGATTTCACGACCCTGGATATCAAAAATCATCAGGGTCACATGCTCTGATTCTGGCAACTGATAACGAATCGTGGTTTGCGGGTTGAACGGATTGGGGAAATTGGGCAACAAGGCAAAATCTGTCGGAACGGCTTGTGCCTCTGCCAGTTCCTGTGCTGCGCCGTCGCCGCCTGCCCCGGCACCATCCGGCTCGATCACGACACCGAATACCGATGCCTTGACCTCACCCCAGTTGGCAAGATCCGCTGTATAGGGGCCTGCCT
>CAYNUX010000368.1:0-4471 GCA_964400115.1 uncultured Cytophagia bacterium | reverse complement strand
TCAATTTGGCGCGAGTTGATCCAATGCGGTTCAAGGGCCATTAGACCGTATTGACCGAAAGAGACCTGATTGCCTCGATTGGCCTGACCCTTCATCCGGCCTCGTTGTTGTTTGCGAAATTTAACTCGCTTTGGCATTAACATAGCTTTACTCCGCTAAGAATTACTCGATCACTTCACCTTTACAAATCCATACCTTGACACCGATAGCACCATAAGTTGTCTTTGCCGTTGCAGTGGCATAATCAATGTCGGCTCTCAGGGTATGCAAAGGAATGCGGCCCTCTTTATATTGTTCGGTACGAGCCATTTCAGCTCCACCCAAACGTCCTGAGACCATGATTCGAATGCCCTCTGCCCCCATACGCATGGAGGACATCATGGATTTTTTCATCGCTCGCTTGAAACTGACCTTGCCGACCAACTGGTTGGCGATATTTTCTGCAACCAGAGTGGCGTCGAGTTCAGGACGCTTGATTTCATTGATGTTGATTTGAACATCCTTACCGGTCAGGCGCTGCAATTCTTCTTTTAATTTGTCAACTTCTGCGCCTTTACGGCCGATAACGATTCCGGGACGTGCCGTATGGATCGTCAGAGTAATACGTTTCGGCGTTCTGCCGATTTCCACTTTGGCAACACTGGCACGTTGGAGGCGATTTTTAACATACCGCCGCAACATCAGATCCTCTGCCAGTTTTGTGTCAAAATCTTTTTCATCGAACCAGTTGGAATCCCAGGTGCGAATCACACCCAACCTAAAGCCGACTGGATTAGTCTTTTGTCCCAAAGATTACTCCTCATACTTTATCTTAAAGCCGTTTATCAGCTCATTGCGTCCAATTTTGTACCCAACTCATTGGTATTTTACCGTTGAGTTAATTCTCCTTATCAGCAACCACCACCGTGATGTGGCAAGTCCGTTTACGGCGTGGCATTGCACGACCCATTGCACCTGCTCTGAATCGTTTCAGCATATAAGCGCCGTCAACACGAAGCTCTTTGATATAAAGATCCTCGGGCGATACCTTTGGTGCATCTTCATTGTTGAGGAAATTGGCCACTGCGGAACGTAAAACTTTTTCCAAGGGCTCTGACGCTGCAATATCTGCAAAATGCAGAATATTAAGTGCATCATCAACCTCTTTACCGCGAACCAAATTCGCCCCTCGCCGCACCTTCAAAGGAGACATTCGGATCCATCTAGCAACCGCCCTAGCTTCCATGAAATGTTCTCCGACTATTTATCGTTTAGACTTTTCTGCTCTTTTGTCTGCATGCCCTCTGAATGTGCGGGTCAATGCAAATTCACCTAATTTGTGGCCGACCATATTTTCCGTGATAAACACAGGGATAAACTTGTTACCGTTGTGAACGGCAATAGTATGTCCGACAAACTCTGGCGGTATGGTCGAGCGCCTGGCCCAAGTTTTGATAACCCGTTTCTGGTTGTTGGAATTGAGCTCTTCGATTTTACTATAGAGCTTATCATCAACAAAAGGACCTTTTTTAATGGATCTGGCCATGGAACAAAATCCCTGTTATTTTCTTCGTTTAACGATGTATTTATCAGACTCTTTCTTTTTGCGCGTCTTGTAGCCTTTTGTGGGCTTACCCCAGGGAGTACAAGGGTGACGCCCGCCTGAGCTCTTTCCTTCCCCTCCACCCATGGGATGGTCAACAGGGTTCATCGCCACACCACGGACTTTGGGACGGCGTCCTAGCCATCGGGCTCGCCCGGCTTTTCCGATGGTAATATTCTCATGATCAGTATTGCCGACCTGGCCGATGGTCGCACGACATTCGAGCCGGACCATACGAACTTCGCCAGAAGGAAGCTTTAACTGACCATAGTCGCCCTCTTTAGCGACAAGTTGCACATAGGCACCCGCAGATCGCGCCAGCTGACCACCTTTGCCAGGCTTCATTTCGACGTTATGCAACGTGGTTCCCATGGGAATATTCGATAACGGTAGAACGTTTCCCACCCGAATTTCAGATCCTTCGCCGGACGTTACCTTGTCACCTACGTCAAGGTCAACAGGAGCCAGTATGTAGCGCTTTTCACCATCAGCATAATTTAAAAGAGCAACATTGGCACTGCGGTTGGGATCATATTGAATGGCTGCAACCGTAGCCGGGATTCCGTCTTTATTGCGCTTAAAATCGATAACACGATATTTGCGCTTATGGCCGCCCCCTCTGCGACGAGCGGTAATGCGGCCTCTATTATTTCGACCACCAGATTTTTTAAGAGGTGCAATCAAAGAGCGTAAAGGGGTGCTATCAGTTACCTCTTCAAAGCTACTTACACTCTTGAATCGCTGGCCTGGTGTGATCGGTTTAAAGGTCTTTACTGCCATTTGATAAATCTCCTAGGGCTCAGCTCTTAAGATTGGGTTCCCTCGAAAAAGTCTATGCTGTCTCCTTCACGCAGGGTCACAATAGCCTTTTTCCAGTCCGCACGTTTTCCGTGTGTCAGTCCACGGCGGGTATTCATCTTTTTGTTTTTGCCTTTTACCTTTATTGTATGCACATTATCGACCGTGACATCAAAACGACGTTCAACCGCTGATTTGATCTCGATCTTATACGCATCGAGGGATACGGAAAAGCCGTATTTACCATGATCGTCTTGTAGCTTTAACATTTTTTCGGTCAATAAAGGCTTTATCAACACGGAGCGATCTTTTTTCATGATAAGAGATTACCTTCTAGCTTTTTCACAGCACTCTCCACGACCAACAAAGTCTCACAATTCATGATATCATATGTCGAGGCATTGATCGCGATCTGCACTTTGAAATTTTTGATATTACGACTGGCCAAAAGCAATTCTGAATTATACTCGGGTATCAGCATCAAGGTCCTGCCTTTACCTAATCCCATATCTGAAACGATCTTTGAGATGTGACGGGTTTTAGGTTCCGGAATTGTAAACTCTTCCAATATCCGGAGCTGTTCCTTACCTGTTTTGGAGGACAGAGCTGAAATTCTTGCCAACCGTTTGACCTTTTTGGGCAAATCGTAAGAAAAGCCATGCGGACGAGGACCGTGAATAATCCCTCCCCCACGCCAGATGGGAGAACGCGTCGTACCTGCACGGGCGGCTCCGCGGCCTTTTTGCTTCCAAGGTTTTCTACCCCCTCCAGACACCATACTACGAGTCTTGGTGGCAGCGGTGCCCTGACGGGCATTGGTCAATTGTGCTTGTATCGCCTGGTAAACAGCGTGTTCGTTGGGTGTGGCTGCAAAAATCTCATCAGCAACCTCTATCGAACGACCGGCTAATTCACCATCAGTTTTATAAACTTGGAGTTCCATATCACCGTTACTTTTTGATTAGTACAATACCTTTTGTGGCGCCAGGAACCGCACCTTTTACTACCAATATATTATTTTCTGGATCGACTTTGAGCACCTTCAAGTCCTTGGTGGTCAGGTTGACATTCCCCATTCTTCCGGCCATTTTCAGACCCTTGAATACTCGGGAAGGATAAGAAGATTGCCCCAGCGATCCTGGTGCACGCAAACGATCGCTTTGTCCGTGGGTTTTAGGGCCACCGCCGAATCCGTGTCGTTTGACCACACCGGCAAATCCTTTTCCTTTGGTAATACCGGTGACATCGACCTGTTCTCCTTCGACAAAAATGTCTGCCAGGACGTGATCCCCTTCTTTCAAGGGCTCTTTGGACTCAAAAGACCTAAACTCTTTCAGAACACGAACGGGATCGATATTATTTTTTTTCAAATGCCCTGCCTCAGGCTTGTTGGTGAGTTTTTCACGCTTTTCACCAAAACCCAGCTGGATGGCATCGTATCCATCGTGTTCTTTGGTTTTGATCTGTGTAACTAAACAAGGGCCAGCTTCAATGATTGTTGCGGCCACAGCATGTCCTCGTTCGTCAAATACCCGGGTCATGCCTAATTTTCTTCCAATTATTCCACGCATCTTTGTTCCGAATCGTTTTAGATTACGGGTCAACTAGCAATTAGATTAAGAGGTCCTGTCAGACCTTAATTTCCACATCCACTCCTGCTGGCAGCTCTAGTTTCATAAGAGCATCCACAGTCTTGGGAGACGAGTTGTGAATATCAATCAATCGTTTGTGAATCCGTGTTTCAAATTGCTCACGAGACTTTTTGTCCACGTGTGGTGATCTCAAAACCGTATAAACCGAGCGCCGGGTCGGTAGAGGAATCGGGCCTGCAATCATGGCTCCGGTTTGTTTGGCTGTTTTGATGATCTTTTCAGTTGATTTATCGATCAATCGATGGTCATAAGCTTTGAGCTTGATTCTGATTTTCTGACCCGCCATTGATGAACTCCAGTTATCGACTCAATTATTCAATAATTTTGGTTACCACGCCCGCACCCACTGTGCGGCCACCTTCACGAATTGCAAACCGCAATCCTTCTTCCATTGCAATGTCAGTAATCAATGACACATCGACTTTAACATTGTCGCCCG
>CAYNUX010000367.1:0-4471 GCA_964400115.1 uncultured Cytophagia bacterium | reverse complement strand
GTTGTGGTGGGGGTGCTGCTACTGCCGGATATGCTGGTGCGCCTGACCGGGGCGAAATTGCATATTGCCCATGTTTCGACCTGGGAAAGTGTCGAGTGGATCCGCAGGGCCAAACAAGAGGGACTGCCGGTGACTTGTGAGGTCACTCCGCATCACCTTTGGTTTAATGATAAAGACCTCGAGAGCTTTGATACCAACCTCAAAGTCAACCCTCCATTGCGGACGACCAGAGATGTGGAAGCTTTGTTAAACGGACTCAAAGATGGAACCATCGATGTTATCGCCTCTGAACATTCTCCCCATAGCATTGAAGAAAAAGATGTCGAGTTTGATGCCGCTCCTTATGGCGCTCTTGGCATGGAGACATTGCTGAGTGCGAGTTTGCAGAAATTGGTAAAAGAGGGGATCTTGACACTGGAAGAGTGGATCAACAAGGTCTGCATCAATCCGCGAACTATACTGGGGCTTGCCATTCCTGAAATTGCCATTGGCAAGTCTGCCGAATTGACTCTTTTTTCACCTGATTTGACCTGGACAGTGGATCGACAAAAGTTCCATTCCTTATCCCGCAACACCCCTTTTCACGGGATAAAGCTACCCGGCCGCGTATTAGCCGTGTTCAATCAAACGGATTGGGTGTTGTTTGAGACCAAAAGAGTTCATTCAGTATAAAAAGAACTTGCATTTTTTCCTTCCTTTTTGTACTTTTCAAGGCTGTATGTAAAAATGTAACCAAAGGAGACAGACCTTGAAAACTTTTTCACCCACACCAGCAGACATTGAGCGCAAGTGGTATGTGGTCGATGCCGAGGGACAGGTTTTAGGTCGTCTGGCGAGCCACATTGCTACGGTTTTACGCGGTAAAAACAAACCGATCTGGGCACCACATATGGATGTGGGCGACTTTATTGTTGTGATCAATGCCGACAAGGTGCGTTTAACCGGTAACAAAGCCGGACAAAAAAACTATTATTCACATAGTGGCTATCCGGGCGGGCTCAAGACGACCCCCTTTCTGCGCATGATGCAAAAAAAGCCAGATTATGCATTGCGCAAAGCTGTTCGCGGAATGTTGCCCGGCAATCGTCTGGGCCGTCAAATGTTGAAAAAACTCAAAATTTACGCTTCATCCGAACATCCGCATAGAGCACAGCAACCGGAAAAGCTCGAATTCTAAATCACCAATATTTTTTCATTAAGGAGATGAAATGAAAGGAACGGTTTACTCGACAACCGGACGTCGTAAAGACGCGGTCGCGCGGGTGCGCTTGGTTCCGGGGACCGGACAATTCACCATTAATGGTCGCGAATTACTGGAGCATTTCAAACGCGATACATTGCGCATGGTTATCGAACAACCCTTGGTGGTGACCGATACCCTGGGAAGCTATGACGTGGTGGCTAATGTCAAAGGCGGTGGATTGACCGGACAAGCCGGTGCAGTTTTGTTGGGTATTGCCCGCGCCCTGGTGCAGGTCAATGATGATCACCGCTCAACATTGCGTCGCAACGGCTTTTTAACCCGCGATCCGAGAATGGTGGAACGTAAAAAATATGGTCAACCCAAAGCCCGTAAGCGTTTCCAATTCTCAAAACGGTAATATTATTAATAACGCACATCTTTTGCCCTGGGGTGCCCAGAGCCTGGGTCTTGAAACATGGCAGATGATGGAGGATGAACCCCTCGAAAAGGAGTACTATTGTGGCCAAAGTGAGTATACAAGATTTGCTGCTCGCCGGATGTCATTTCGGGCATATTTCTCGTCGTTGGAATCCAAAAATGAAACCCTTCATTTTTATGGAACGCAACGGTATTCATATTATCGACCTGAAAAAGACACTTGAATGTTTGAATGCAGCCTGCGATGAGGCAGCAGCTATTGCCCGACAGGGCGGTGACATTTTATTTGTAGGTACAAAAAAGCAGGCCAAAGATATTGTCAAAGTCGAAGCCGATCGGTGTGGCATGCCGTATGTGGCCGAGCGCTGGCTCGGCGGCACCATGACCAACTTTATTACAGTGAAAAAAAGTGTAAAACGACTGAAAAATCTGGAAAAAAAAGCAACCGACGGCACATACGATAAATTGGCGAAAAAAGAAATCCTTTCTATAGAACGAGATAAAGAAAAACTGGATAAAGTTCTTGGCGGTATTCGGGATATGAATCATTTGCCCGCGGCAATTATTGTCATCGATGCAAAAAAAGAGGCTATTGCCGTTCGTGAAGCCAAAAAATTGGGTATCCCGGTCTTTGCTATGCTCGACACCAATGCCGATCCCGACCCTATCGATTATGTGATTCCCTGTAATGACGACGCCTTTAAAGCCGTCAATCTGGTCATCCATGCCGTTGCCGATGCAATCATCGATGGCAAAGCTCGGAGAGACGAGATGCAACGGGCTATGGAAGAGGTCGCTCAGGAAGGTGAAAGCGAAGGCAAAGAAGAACAAGAAACCGAAAAGGTTAAAGTCAATACCAAGAGTGAATCCTGATATCAATAGATTTTTTGCATAATATATAAAATAGGAGAACTTTTTAATGGCCATCACGGCAGCAGAAGTCAAGGAGCTCCGGGAAAAGACCGGGGCGGGAATGATGGACTGTAAAAAAGCTCTGCAAGAGTCCAATGGCGATGTGGAGAAAGCGACAGAATATTTACGCAAAAAAGGTCTGCAAAAAGCCGAAAAAAAGGTCGGGCGCCTGACCAAAGAAGGATTGATCAAGGCTTATATTCACCCCGGAAGCCGACTGGGCGTGCTTGTTGAGATCAATTGTGAAACCGATTTTGTCGCCCGCACTGATGAATTTCAAAATTTTGCCAACGATGTCGCCATGCAAGTCGCTGCAGCCAAACCCCTGGCTGTCAGCCGCGAAGATCTGCCCGCAGATCTGGTGAGCAAAGAACAAGATATTTATAAAGCTCAAGCTCTGGAATCAGGACGTCCTGAAAATGTGCTCGATCGTATCGCACAAGGCAAGATGGAAAAATTCTATCAGGAATCGTGCCTGCTCGAGCAGAGTTTCGTTAAAGATCCGAATAAAACGATTCAGGATTTATTGAATGAAATGATCGCCAAACTGGGCGAAAATATGAGTATTCGACGATTTGTTCGTTTCGAATTAGGTGAGTGATATTTGAGAGCGGAACCCTGGTTCCGCTCTTTTTTCAAATGGGTGTCCCTATTATGACTGATGGAACTGCAGTTACAATTGCAGACAATCCTCATGGCCTTGCCTATAAGCGGATATTACTCAAATTGAGTGGCGAAGCCCTGATGGGCCCAAGCGGGAAATTGGGAATCGATCCCAGTACCGTAGATCGTATTTCCCGCGAGATCAGTGAAATTGCCCATATGGGCGTGGAAATCGGTGTCATTGTGGGCGGGGGAAATATTTTTCGAGGACTCTCTGCCAGCGCCCGAGGGATGGATCGGGTAACCGCCGATTATATGGGAATGCTGGCCACAGTGATCAATTCTTTGGCCTTGCAGGATTATCTCGAACGCTATGACGTGCAAACCCGTGTCATGACCGCCATCAAAATGGAAGAACTGGCTGAACCGTTTATTCGCCGACGCGCTATCTCTCATCTCCAGCACGGACGCATAACCATTTTCGGTGCCGGAACGGGCAACCCCTATTTCACGACCGATACCGCAGCCGCTCTGCGCGCTATCGAAATCGAAGCCGATGCCATTTTCAAGGCAACCAAAGTCGATGGCGTGTATGATAAGGACCCCATGGAGTTTGACGATGCTGAAAAATTCGATGAAATTACCTATATGCAGGTTGTGCAGAGAAAATTAAAAGTCATGGATGCCACTGCAGTGACTTTATGCATGGAAAATAATTTGCCTATTGTTGTTTTTAATCTTACATTAAGCGGTAATCTAAAACGCGTCCTATTAGGAGAACATGTAGGTACAAAAGTGATGGGTGATTGATATGGTAGAAAACATAAAAAAAGATGCAGCCCGCCGTATGGATAGCGCTGTGGATAACCTGCGCAGTGAATTGGCCAAATTGCGAACCGGAAAAGCGTCACCCACTCTTCTGGATGGTATTGTGGTTGACTATTATGGCAGTAAAATGCCGTTACGCCAGGTCGCCAATGTCAGCGCTCCCGAACCCCGCCTCATCGTCATTCAACCGTGGGAAAAATCAATGCTGGCAGAGATTGAAAAAGAAATCCATAAATCCGATCTCGGTTTCAATCCCACTAATGACGGCATTGTTATCCGTATCCCGATTCCACAACTCACCGAAGAAAGACGTAAAGATTTGGTCAAAATCGCCAAAAAAATCGGTGAGGATTCCAAAATCGCCATTCGTAATGTGCGACGGGATGCCAACGATTCGCTCAAAAAATCCGAGAAAAGTTCCGATATCTCTGAAGACCAGATGCATCAAGGTCAGGATGAAATCCAAAAATTGACAGACAAGGCAACCGAACAGGTAGACGAGATTCT
>CAYNUX010000366.1:0-4479 GCA_964400115.1 uncultured Cytophagia bacterium | reverse complement strand
TTGGTGTTACCGGGTGAAGCATGACATACGCGGCCACCGCTTCCGACACCGCCACTCGCGACATTCCGAATACGAATATCCAGACCGGCCGATCCGTTCGTACTCGTTTTTTCGATATTCCCCATGGCGTGCGCCGTAATATGTACAAAACCTGCCGGTACGCTTATTCGTAACAGTTCGGTCCAGGAATCCCCGATAGACACCGTGCCGGTTTCCAGGTCAATGGAATTTCTCGACATGCTCAGACCATCGCCCTCTGCGGAAATGGTGATACTGTTGCCACTATTATTAGGAGAGATATTAACATTATCCCCGGCAATTAAATCGATATTGCCGCCATCGTTGGTGACGCCATCGATACTGCTCACCACATTGACATTGAGATCTGCTGCGGTGAGGCTGTTATTATCCACATCGGCAGAGGTGATGGTCTCGTTGGCAATGTCTGTCGAGGTAATGGTGCCATCAGCAATGTCTGTAGAAGAGACCGTACCATTGGCGATCATGGCACTGGTGACACCACCGGTTGCAATGCTGAGTGTGGCAGAACCCGATGTGGCTCCTCCTGATAATCCAGAGCCTGCATTTACTGCTGTGATGTCACCGGGATTGACATTGTCTGTCCAGGTGCCGGTAACATTTGCCAGGCCATTGCTTCGGGTCAGAGTAATGGTCTTGTTGGCTGTGCCGCTTATGCTCGCACCGGTGACCACGCCATCGGCACCACTGCCTTGTTTGTCTTCCACAACGCTGAGATTACCCTCTGCATCCACGGTAAGAACGGGATTGGTCAGGGTGCCCTGGACCAGGGTTCGAAAGCGGATGGAACCAGAGACGTCCAGTCTGGCTGTAGGTTCAAAATCTCCGATAGCGACATCGCCGGAGGTTTTATCAACCTTTAAATAGGTTGCCGAACCCTCTTTGATCACAAATTGAGAAAACGCCATACTAAAAGTCAAGCAAAGCCATACAAAAACGCTAGCGAATTTCATGTGTACCCTCCATGGTTGTAATGAATTTATTCCAATAATGCTAAAAACATCTCGTTTTCATGACAGACTCTTTTGTGGATCGTTTACATCGGTTTATTTGATTTGTTGCAATTTCCTTGATGTCAAACGTTTGTTTATAATAGAATTGGGTTCAAAGTCTCATGCCAGTGAAGCACTATTATTATCTGTTTTTTGCCTATTTATCACTGGGGAACGATAACCTATAAGCAAACATTATGCCATAAATAATATGACGGGCTTGATGAAAATCTGTAACCGTTAGCCAATTGATACGTAAACCTGTTAAACCGAAAAATGAGGTCCCTATGAACATTGAATACTTGTCCATTTCACCTGATGCCGACATTCATGGTTTGAACCAAGAGTACATCGATCTCTGGTTTTCCTGCAGCAAGGAATTCGCGTTACCTTGCTTTTCACGTCGCGAACAGGCCCAAAAGGAAGATCAGTTGCAAACTCTTTTCCAACAAGTGCCTCGAATTCACATCGATCCTGCCATGATAGAATGGTGGTCGCGCGAAAAAATAGAACCCTTTTTGCCATCTTTACGACAAGCCATGCAGATTTTGCTCGATCTGAGCGAGAGCGAAAGTGTTGATATCTTTGGGGAGGAATTCAAGTCCGCAACATTCGGGTTTGTTGAAATGGCCCGGGCTTTTGATTCGGATCTGGGATCCTCTGAAATCTTTCAGGCAGTACGTAATCTGTGGATTGTCAATGGTCTGCAACGTATGATGCATGAACCGGTAAAGCTGACCCCTGCACTGCTGGCTTATTCGCTTCTCTATCCGTATACGGATAATTATGTGGATGACCCCGATATCCCTGAACAGGAAAAGGCCGGATTCAATCAACGGCTTGCTCTGCGTCTGCAGGGAAAACCGGTCACGCCAAACAGTGCCCATGAATCCAGGATCTATGAACTGATCAACATGATCGAAGAACAGTTTCCACGATCCTCTTTTCCAATGGTCTATGCTTCCATTCAGGCGATTCATCGAGCGCAAATCGCCAGCATGCAGTTGGTCGATCCTAAAATGCCTGTTTCTTTTGATCATGTTTTACATATCAGCCTGGAAAAAGGAGGGACCTCGGTCATTGCCGACGGGGCACTGGTCAGGGGTGAGCTTTTGCCGGAACAGATCCGGTTTCTATATGGGTATGGGGCCTATTTACAATTCGTAGATGATCTCCGCGATCTGCAGCACGATTATCAGGCAAATCAACGCACGATTTTTACTCTTGATGACGATCTGCTCAGACGGGCACAGATGGTAAATCGGACGTTTGTATTCGGAGCAAACGTCTTGAACAGGATGGCAAAAACAGCCGGAGCGTTTTTGCCCCTCATGCAGAAAAGCATCAACATGCTTTTGATTCAAAGCATCGGTTTGATGCCGGAATTTTTTGCCAGCGATTTTTTGCAAAAAATGGAAAGTCATTCTACGTGTTCGTTTGCCTTTCTGAAAGAAAAAAAACAAGAGATGCTGAATTATGTGAAATATTCACATCCTGCCCTGCGCAGTGTCATCCAGGTCCAGAACCAAAGATAACTATTTTCGGGATTCTCTCTTATTCTCCTTGTTTCCTGCGGTATAATTTCAGATATTTAAATACTGGGTTACTTGTAGATATAGGTCTCTCATTCCAAAAGGAGGTCGTATGCTTACCTACGAGAAACACCGGGATCCTTTTTCCGGTGAAGACTATCTCGAAATCCCGTTCAAGGGCCAGGCCCTGACCGGCAATCCGATTTTCAACAAAGGAACCGCCTTTACACATGAAGAAAGACTGGCCTTTAACTTGTGCTCGGTCTTTCCGGAAGCTGTTTTTACGCTCGAACATCAAAAAGAGCGCACCTATGAGAGCTTTTCAACCAAAGCGAATGACCTTGAAAAATATATCTATATGATCAGCCTGCAGGATCGCAATGAGACGCTTTTTTATTCTTTGATTCTCGATCATCTCTCTGAAATGCTGCCTGTTGTCTATACACCGACGGTAGGCCAGGCATGTCAGCGCTTTAGCCATATCTTTCGCCGTCCCCGGGGTCTTTATGTCAACAGCAAGCGCATCGATATGATCGATGACCTGCTCAATTGTGCTCCCTTTTCCAATGTCTCTTTGATCGTCGTGACCGATGGTGAACGTATCCTGGGACTCGGGGATCTCGGTGCCGGAGGCATGGGCATCCCGATCGGTAAGATCAGTCTTTATGTCGCGGCTGCCGGACTTCATCCGGCCTATACCCTGCCGATTTTATTGGATGTGGGAACCAATAATGAAGATCTCTTGAATGATCCCCTCTATATCGGCGTGCGTCAAAAACGACTCACCGGGGATGCATACGACCGCGTGGTGGAACAGTTTGTGACCGCTGTACGCCGCAAGTTTCCTTCCGCTTTGTTACAGTGGGAGGATTTTGGTAAAAACAATGCCTTTCGTCTGATGGACAGATACAAGGAACGTATCCTTTCTTTTAATGACGATATCCAGGGAACCGGCTCTGTGGCTCTGGCTGTACTTTTTTCGGCCATGCGTATTAAAAAGCAAAAACTCAGCGATCAGGTATTTGTGCTGTTTGGCCAGGGGCAGGCCGGCGTCGGTATCGGGCGACAGATCTATACCGGCTTGCGTCAGGAAGGGCTGAGCGATAAGGAGGCAAGAGCAAGAATTTTCGGTATCGATAAAGACGGCTTGCTGGTAGAGGGTATGGAACTCCGGGACGAACAGTCCTTGTTCGTCAAAGATCGCAACCACGTCTCTGAATGGGACCTGGAGAATCCTAACTTTATCTCGTTGTTGGATACCATTCGCAACGCCAAAGCCACAGTCCTGTTCGGTGTCACCGGCCAGAGCGGTGCGTTTGATGAAAAGATTGTCAAAGCCATGGCAGCCAATACCGATCGCCCCCTGATCATGCCGCTTTCCAATCCGACGGCCAAAGCCGAATGCACACCGGAATTCGCCCTGACCCTGACCAACGGCAAATGTCTGATCGCCACGGGAAGTCCGTTCAAGCCCGTCGAGATCAATGGTCAGACACGCATTACCTCTCAATGTAATAATCTGTATATCTTTCCCGGTGTTGGTTTGGGAGCATTGGTCTGCCACACTCACAAGGTAACAGACGAAATGTTCATGGCCGCATCCAAAGCATTGAGTCACATGGTGCCGGAATCGGATTTAAAAGAAGGCAAGATGCTGCCATCAATCGAAGATATCCGGCAAGTTTCGGCCCAGGTGGCCCTGGCTGTTGCCAAACAAGCACGAGAATCGGGCCTGGGTATTCGTGCAGAAGATGATGCGCTCCTGACCATGATCCGCGCGGCCATGTGGGTGCCGAAATATTTACCCTACCGCCTGCCGGAAAAGAGCTGATTGCGGATGCCAGGCAGATGAGACCTTACGGGATTTAGATCGGAAGAGCGTCGTGTAGGGAAAGAGTGTAGATCTCGGTGGTCGC
>CAYNUX010000365.1:0-4507 GCA_964400115.1 uncultured Cytophagia bacterium | reverse complement strand
ACTTGTAATGCAATAAAAATAAAAAAGAACAAAAGAATGATCCCCATCAAAGCAAGAGGATGCCAGATAATCCAAATGACTTTGTATTTAAGTGCCGGATTCGAAAATAACCAGGTAAGAAAATAATCAAACAGCCAATTCGCATGCAAATAATGAATAACACTTGCTATTATTACGGTCAAGGTAGCCAGAGAGGTAAAACCTGCAAAGAGGGTAAGGTATTTATTCACCTGGCGGTTTTCTGTCAAATCCGTATAAAAACCATGGCTAAAAAAGTACATGCGCTGCAAGTACTGCGTGAAACGACGATCGGTTTTGATCATAAATAGCAAAAGCATCAATATAGCCAGAGCAGTCAGTAAAAATATCAGAGTGGCGGGATCATTTTCTCGATCTTGTAAAACTCTAGGCATCGGGCGTTGTGTAAACCAGGATTTTAAGACCTGAAAAGCCAGGCGCTGACGCGATTGAATATCCAATATCCCTCCACGAAAAATATTGGTATTCGGACGAGGACCCCAATACAAAAATGGTGTGTCCCCCTTATAATCTCTCAAGGGAGCAAACAATAGGCCGGGATCCTCTGAAAGATCTCTGCTTTGCAAAAAATCTCGTAAACGTTTTGCCTGTAATTCTTCTCGCTCGAGATCATTCAGTCCATTTGTTGAAAGTGGAACCTGAACACGGAATAAAGATTGCCCTCTATTGTCTGAGGAACTGGAAATAGTAAAGTCAACAGGCGAAGCAATGGAATCATCCGTAAAAAAGGGGTCAACCCAATAAATCGGCAGATCAGCGAGTTTTTTGTGCTTATTTTTCATATAATTGACAAACGCAATACTTTCGGAATCGACTATATAGCCCGAACCCAGACCCCATGCTTTCACCGAGGGATAGTTGTGGTAATAATCGATCATATCGGCCATAGCGCGGTCAGCCAGTCTTCTGAATTTAGCTTCGTTCAAGATATCATTGGGCACATATCTTATGGGAAGCTCAATCAATAACATGATTCCCTCTTTACTGCAAAACGAGACAAGGCTATCAGGTGGCGGATCGCCGACTATGCGTATCGCATTGCAACCCAGGTCCTTGATCATTTTGACATCATTCTCGAGAAGAGTATAAAAAGAATCCGGTTCGAGTGTTCTTAATGACAGATCTTCAATCCATTCCACCATTTTGAGGGGTTGATCTTGGCCGGAAAGCGAGCGCCAATCTCCCTTATGCCATGGAGCACGTTGTGAGATATCAACAGACGCTGACACTTGTCTTCCATCTGCCTCAAAAACATGCAAAGACAATTGATATCTTTGTGGATTGGAAGGTGTCCAGGGCAAAAGAGTGATCCCAGGAGAAAAGCTTGTCAAAGAATCCTCGCTGGAAAGACGACGCTTGCGCTCCTGCCAGATCACGCTATTATTTG
This sequence comes from uncultured Cytophagia bacterium, assembly GCA_964400115.1. GTDB lineage: Bacteria > Zhuqueibacterota > Zhuqueibacteria > Residuimicrobiales > Oceaniaggregativiventaceae > Oceaniaggregativivens. The sequence continues at coordinate 3,081 of CAYNUX010000365.1, read as the reverse complement.
TCAGATCTCTTATTTCCACAGAAAAAGCATCAGGTGTCTTGGGAAACACCCAGGAAACATTATCGAGCCGATTATTCGTTATACCAAGCTCGATTTGCTCAGCTATCGATTCAGACCAGGCACGCAACCATATAGGTCGATAAATCCCTCCATTCCTGGGGGGAATACCATTGTATCGCGTGCGAACGGGTAAAGACTCTATGGTCTGTAACCGGGTATCGCACTCTATGATCAACTCATTTTCAGATCCAATGCGCAAATAATCAGCATTTATGGAAAAACTAACCGGCAAGGCAGGACCATTGTGGCTACCGATAAATTTCTCGTTCACATAAACAGAAAACGTGCCGTCGATACCTGGCAAGTAAAGATCATAAGAATGAGCTAGAAAAGCGGAATCTAAAACGAAAACATGACGGTAAATCCATTTTTCCGCACCATCTAAAAATTGTGGCACTCTGATTCGATGCCAATTTTCAGAGTCAATATTGCGTATTGACCACTCTCCGGAGAGATCTTTTTGGGAAATTCTATTTTGCAGATGATTTATTACGAGCGCCTCCGACCAAGCATGACTTTGCAATGTCAGAATTAAAAAAAGTAAGGCTCGAATAGTCAGTTTCCAAATTTTCACTATTGTTCTCGATTTATGTCAACGCTGCATTTTATGTTTCACCAATATAAGTGTTTTAGACTAGGTTGTCAACAATGTTGAAATTGTACTTGCAAACATTGCATATTTATCTATATTCATAAAGTTTAATTCCTCAGCTCGATTTTAATTCAAAGGTGGATGTTCCGGAATCACTTTGACATAACTCTCGAATGCGCAGATAGAAAGGAATGCTGTTTCATGAAACGTCATCTCTTGACCCTTATACTTGTTTTTTTTGTTAGGATTTTAACTGCACAAAACTCACCAGTCCATGTTCCCTTGGTCGTCATTGCACCCAAACTGGATGGTAACCTGGATGATGTCAGCTGGCAAAAAGCGACTAAAATTACAGCATTCCAACAACGTGAACCCAGAGAAGGAGAGCCTATCAGCGAAGAAACAACAGCCTATATCTGTAGAACAGCCACTGCTTTGTATTTTGGTTTTCGCTGCCAGGAAAAAGATCCAGAGAAAATAACAGCAAAAGAGCTTGCGAGAGATGTGAGTTTGGGAAATGATGACCGTGTGCAAATTATTTTGGATACATTTAAAAATCAAAAAACAGGCTATTGGTTTCAGATTGGCCCACGTGGCTCGATTGGAGACGCTCTCGTTAGTGAAAACGGAGCGACATTTAACAAGGACTGGGATGGATTATGGGATGGCCGGGCAAAAATCCACGAAACGGGTTGGAACGCTGAAATCGAAATCCCCTTTAATACCTTGAGTTTTGATGCCACATTGGACAATTGGGGCCTGAAACTCATCCGCCATATTCGCCGCAAAAATGAACAAGGGTATTGGCCGGTTGCAAACCTGAATACGTATAAATTTCAGGTTTCAGATGCCGGCACGATTAGCGGCATGGCGAATGCCAGCCAGGGGCTGGGTCTGGATATCAGACCCTATGGTCTTGGGGGGATGGATCGCTCCCCTGCACAATCAAATGATTGGATCCGGGATGCTGGAATAGATGTCTTTTATCAAGTCACTTCCAATTTGAAAAGCGCGATTACGATCAACACTGATTTTGCCCAGACTGAAGTAGACAACAGACAGATCAATCTCACCCGTTTTCCGTTGCACTATCCGGAAAAGCGGGACTTTTTTCTGGATGGGGCAAACTATTTCAATTTTGGAATTTCGGCAGAACGCGATAATCCCTATTCCAAAAGACTGATTCCCTTCTTTTCCCGGCGTATCGGCCTGGATGGGAATGGTAATCCCCTTCCTATCCAGGGAGGGGCAAAGCTTACGGGAAAATCGGGACGCTATAATATCGGAATCCTGCATATATCCGATAAAAAAACCGAAAACCCCAGACATTTCTCGGTTGCCCGAGTCAGCCGCGATTTAGGCAGGCAGTCATCTATAGGAATGATCTGTACCCGGGGAAATGCCGCTGGCCCTGAAGAGAATATGCTATTCGGGGTGGACCTCAAACTGGCAACATTTTCATTCAAAGGAAACAAAAACCTGGCCCTATTGATGTTCGGCTTGCATTCCCAAACACAAAATATATCGTCCGAAAATAATGCGTTCGGATGGGAGATCGTTTATCCCAATGACATGAGCTTTCGCCTGGGATTTCACCAAATCGATAAAAATTTTGTGTCCGGACTCGGGTTCGTGCCCAGAAATGATATTCGCGAAACGTATTTTACCTACTCGCTGGGCCCCCGGCTGAAATCACAGCCGTATGGATTGTTACAAATATTGTTCGAAACCAATATGGACTATATTACAGATATGGACAATCAATTATTGACCAGAATTCTCGAGTTCACACCCATAAAGTTGAGATTCCTGAGCGATGATCAAATATCCTTTAATATGAGCTCTGAATATGAACGACTGATGAATGGTTTTAATATCCTCAAAGATGGATATATTATTCCTAAGGGTATCTATAGATTCAATAACTATTGGTTCGATCTGACCAGCGCGCAACATCGAAACTTTTGGGCGAGTACGATTTACAGATGGGGCGATTTTTATAATGGACAGCGAAGGGACTGGAACATCGCTTTGGGTTACAAGATCGCCGTACCCTTTTTTCTGGGACTGGAATGGGAACAAAGCGACCTGAATTTTCCTGACATCAATTATACAGTTCAGGTATATCGGTTAAATGGAAATATTCTCTTCAATCCGCGAATCACCCTGGATACTTTTATTCAATATGACAACATAAGCGAAAACATTGGATGGCAATCAAGGTTCAGATGGATACTCAAGCCCGGGAATGAAATTTTTATGGTTTGGAACTCGATATGGAACGATCCGCTGGAAAGATTTGTGACAAAAAACAGTTCGTCGCGTTTAAAGGTTGTCTATAATTATAGATTTTAAATTGTCTTGAAAAATATTCACCCGCCTTGTGAAACCAGGGACAAACACTGAAACCAGATCACGAAATTGTACCT
>CAYNUX010000364.1:0-4510 GCA_964400115.1 uncultured Cytophagia bacterium | reverse complement strand
ACAAGTCACGGATCTGAAAAAAGAGATCAAAAAGCTGCAAAAAAAACTCGATACCCGGCAAAAAACCAAAGGAGAAGGAGAAGGAGAAGAAAAAGCATAACTATTGTCAACCGTCATGGACTGCACCCCCTGATTACACTGTTGGCCATTGCAATTTTACGGGAATAAGTGATTTTAATTCACTGTTTTATGAACGACTGGTAAAAAAAACAAATTCACACACAACCTGGAGGCATAACCCATGAAAAAACTTGTTATTGTGGTAGCGCTATTTTTTGTTTTTGCAGGTCTGTCGTTTGCTCAGAGCGACATTGGTTTTTATGGATTCGGGGGGCGAGTAGGATTCGTCATGCCTGAAGATCCCATTGACAATACGATTGCTCTAGGGCTCAATGGCGATCTGGGAACGATCATGCCCAATCTGGCCTTGTTTGTCTATATCGATTATTGGAGCAAGAGCTATGATCAATTCAACACAGAAGTTTCTTTTACTACCCTGGGATTTGGCGCCATCGTCAAATACATGTTTGAGGTGAGCGGTGACATCAAACCCTATGCTGGTGGCGGATTGGGACTACAGCGCAGTTCATCGTCGGTAGAGTATAAAGGGGATGATGCCTTTGGGGGCTTTTTCGGTGAAAGTTATGAGACGGATGCCTCCGAGACCGACCTGGGCATCCATTTTCTCGGTGGTGCGAGCATGGCCCTGTCGCCTGCCATGGATGGATTCGCCGAAGTCAAATACACCATCGATGGTATCGATCACCTTGGCATTTATGTAGGAATAAATTATAAACTGCGTTAAATTGTTTCTTCCCGGGAGCCCTAATACCCGAGCCTCCCGGGATCTTTTCCTTTCTCTAACTCTTTTTATCCCCGATTATCACTTGCATTAAACAGTGTTAACCCGTATATTTTTCGACTAGTTCTCAAAAAAAGATGACAGACGATTTGTATAATGATGAACCCACCAGGAGCAAAGATTGAATTTTTTCGATGCCATCGTTTTAGGATTGATCCAGGGCCTGACCGAATTTTTACCCATCAGCAGTTCAGGGCATTTGGTTCTGGGGCAGGCGCTATTGGGAATCGTTCAGCAGGATATTCTTTTTGAAGTTTTTGTTCATTTTGGTACCTTATTGGCTGTTTTTGCAGTGTTATGGCGTGATATCATTGACCTCTTAAAATCGTTTTGGGGGGTATTTACAAAAAAACACCGCCTGTCCGGGTATTACAAAAACAATGCTGATTTTAGAACCGTCATTTTTATCCTCATTGCCACGCTGCCAGCCGTCGCGGTAGGCTTGATATTGCACAGCCACATTCAGCACGCCTTTTCCGATCCGATCATGGCGTGTTATATGTTGATTGTTACGGCATGTATTCTGTCAGTGAGTTATTTTGCTCCTGCGAATATAAAATCAAACACATTACTCATTTCGATCGCTATGGGGCTGGCGCAAGCTCTTGCCATTTTTCCGGGTATCTCGCGTTCCGGTTCAACGATCAGCACGGGAATGATACTGGGAATTGGAGGACAAGAGGCTGCACGGTTTTCCTTCCTGCTATCCATCCCGGCCATTCTGGGAGCTACGATTCTGGAAGGTCGCAGCCTATTTATCCGTATACCGGATTCCCATACACTTTTGGTTCTCATCACCGGCACAGCGGTTTCATTTATCGCCGGTTATGCTTCGATGAAATTTCTTCTCAGTGTTGTTAAAAAAGGCAAGCTTTATTGGTTTGCTCCTTATTGTTTGATACTCGGTATACTGGGATTGATATTTTTATAAAAAATTCTTTGCATCTTTTAGTTTTTGATCGTATCTATAACTAAACCATCACTTGATTGCTGGCAAAGAACGAAATAGTGAACAACAAGCCTATTGGTGAACTGTGGACATGCAAGCATTTGAGGCGCTGATAAAGCAGTGGAAAGCAGGAAAATTCGCTCCGATCTATCTCTTTCATGGCGAAGAGGATTTCCTTATCGAGCAGCTATGCAACCAAATCGTCCGCTATGCTCTGTCGCCGGAAGATCATGATTTCAACCTGGATGTTCTATACGCCAGCGAGATCGATGGCAGTCAGCTTATCAATGCGGTCACCTCATACCCGATGATGGCAGAACGGCGACTGGTTTTGGTTAAAAATCTTCAGCATCTTGATGACAAAGCCCAGGAGATGCTGGCAAAATACAGTCAGCAACCCTCCCCGAGTAGCTGTTTGGTAATGACAGCGAGCAAGATAAAAGCGAATACTCTTTTGTCAAAATCGAAAAAACATTTTACTGTTTTTGAAGCCAAAAAGTTGTATGACAGCAAAATGCCGGACTGGATTCGGTCCCATTTAGCTCCTTACAAGATTACCATTACCAATGAAGCCGTGAGATTATTACTGGCATCTACGGGTAATTCCTTGCGGAATATCAATGTCGAACTTGAAAAGATACTTTTACAACTGGATGATCGCCTCGAGATCTCGGTCAAAGACGTTGAACGTGTCGTCGGGATTTCCAAACAATATAATATTTTTGAGCTGTGCGATGCGGTTGGCAGCCGAAATATTGGCAATGGATTGGCTATTGCAAACCGTATGCTTCAGGCGGGAGAGTCTGCAGTGGGGATGCTGGTCATGCTGACCCGTCACTTTTTTATCCTGGCGCGCATCAAAGAGTACAAGGCACAACGAATGCAAGAAAATTCCATGGCACGCGAGCTAAAGATTCATCCCTATTTTTTTAAAAATTATTTGCGCCAAGCCGGACAATTCAATCGCGACCAGTTGCGTGATGCTTTTTCCATGTTATTGGATGCGGATGTGAATTTGAAATCCAGTTACCAAAAACCCCAGATGATTTTGGAATTATTGGTCGTAAAACTGGGTTCATTGTAATAGTTAGGAACTTTTAACTTTTCTTAAAGTATGAACAAGCATAACGAATGACAGCAGAAAAAAACACAACGAAATCGCCTACAGATGAAATCTTGATAAAACGATTCCAGGATGGTGAAATGTATGCATATGATCTTTTGGTCAAACGCTACAAGGATCCCTTGATGAATTTTGCCTATCGTTTTCTCGGCAACACCGAAGAAGCAGAGGATGTGGTTCAGGAGACGTTCCTGCGCTTATATCGCAATAAAAATGCTTATAGACAGATTGCAAAATTCTCTACCTGGATCTATACCATAACCGGAAATCTGGCAAAGACCGAGCTGCGCAAAAGAAAACGCAGAAAGCTCATGTCCATCTCTGATCTGGGCTTTGAGGAAAAGGAATACGAGATTAAAGATACCAAAGCAAACACTGAACAAGGCGCAGAGTCAGCATTGCAGGAAAAATATATACAAAAAGCGATCGATGAACTGCCTCCTCGATTCAAACAAGTTATTATTTTAAGAGATATTCAGGAACTTTCGTATGAAGAAGTGGGTAAAATTATTAAAGCACCGCTCGGCACGGTAAAGTCACGACTAAACCGGGCAAGACTTAAATTACAAGAAAAATTAGAATCCATTTGGGACAAACAACCTAGTGAGTCATAAATAAGGGATGCCGATGAAACGTTGGTACGACCGCAAGGCCATGCAAAAAAGCGACTATTTTAACGATTACCTCGATGGAAACCTCTCTTCAGAAGAGCTAACTGATCTTGAATCGGATCGGATGAAAGCGACTCTCGAATCGCTCAAACACCTTCAAGTTTCTTTAAAAAATTTACCCCGGGTGAAAACCAGCGATTCTTTTGACGCTGTATTACGTGCCAGGATACGTCATGAAATGCGCCATGCTTCCCTTTTGCAGCGTTTTTTCTCTAACAGGGTCGGTTGGCGAATTACGGGTTACGCCACAGCAGCCTCTCTTTTTATCGGGCTGGGTATTGTTTTAGGCAAAATAATGCTTGCACCTGCCGGATATGGCCCCTCTACTGTTCAAAGAAATGATGCTCAGATAGAGTCTTACGAAGCGGTTGGACAGTCGAGTGCACCTGCTGAATCGATCCCGGAACAAGCCGTAACCCATTACGTTATCGAACATGTCGTTTCCAGTGAAATCGAACATTTACCGCAATACACAATTTCATCCAAAGGAAAACGCGCATTCGAGCAAGTCTATCGTGATAGTTTAAAAAACAGAGATTCTATTCCAGCAGCTGACCGTACCCTTATTCGACAGGCCAGTTCATCAGTTCAGTTCTAATTCATATCAGTTCTAGTGAGTAGGTTTATGAAACGCTTGATTATTATCTTTTCGCTTTTTTGCACCAGTGCAAATCTGATTGCGCAATCCAATGTGCTGCAGTCGTTGGAGAAAGAACTTGTTGACCTCGTTGATAAAGTCAAGGCATCTGTGGTAACCGTTCAAGCCCGCACTCTTGTACAGTTTGACGATCCTCAAGAATTGGCCTTTGATGATCGATCACAAAAGCCCAAGACTTTCGAGATGACCAATATCGGTTCAGATCGGAAGAGCACACGTCTGAACTCCAGTCACGTGAAACGATCTC
>CAYNUX010000363.1:3711-4524 GCA_964400115.1 uncultured Cytophagia bacterium | reverse complement strand
GATCACATCGCTGCTACCATCGGTCAAATCCCATAAGTTGGCGGTGATGTCTTGGGTAGAAAATATTGTGGCTATGCCGGGATTGGTATCGTCGTCTTCACATAAGGTATAAGCAAACGGATCGCCTTCCGGGTTGAGTCTTGGGGGTGGGAACACTACGATTTCAATAGGCACCACCACAAAACAGAAATTGCCCACAACGGCATTGTCCACTCGGACGTAAATAATTTGAACATTGGTGGGATTGCCGTTGTCATCGGTTTCGTTTAAACTCGGGTCATTGACATAAGCCGTCGGGTCGGCGATCAGATCATCTGCATCTTCGGTTTCAGCACCGTTTTGGGTGAGGTAATACGATAAACTCACGGTTTCAGAACCGGCAATCAGGTTTCCGCTTTGGGTCAAATCAAAAGGATTGGCAGCTATGCCATCGGTGTCGTCATCACATTCTTCTAGGCGAAGTTCGTCTGGATTGGTCTCGCTGGGACTGGGTAAGGGTAAAACACTGATGGTTAAAACCGTTGTGTCAAAACATTGATTTTCGGTAAAGCTATCGCTTACGCTAATGTAAATACTTTGTGGCTGGCTGGTATTGGTGTAAGCCGTAGGATTGTCGATTGGGATGTCGTTATCCAAATCCGCCTGACTGGCGTAATAGGTGAATTGTAAATTTGAAGGCACCACATCAGCACCGACGATTTCAGCTTCTCTAAGGGTTAGATCAAAAACGGTTTGTGGAAACGGATTTTGATCGGCATCATCATCACAGACTTCCAGTATGCTCGGCGGATTGATCCTCGGCACAGGCTCTAC
>CAYNUX010000363.1:0-3701 GCA_964400115.1 uncultured Cytophagia bacterium | reverse complement strand
GGTCAGTGTAAAACTGTTGTTGGTATCGCCGGCAAAATCAAACAGATCTCTACATTCGGTTTCCGTATTATAAATCCTTACAAAAATGGTTTGTGGATTGGTGATATTGGTATAATTGCTCGGTACGGCAATGGCATTAACACCATCTTCGGCATCTTGTTGAGATTCGTGGTAGGTGATTTCAATGTCATCTGCATTTTGATTGCCCAGCGCCAAAGTTGTATTGACCGTCAAATCAAAATTGGCAAAACCATTTGGTGAGTCATCATCACAACGGGTTAAATCTTCCAAATCCTGAATTTCCGGACTAGGGATGACGATAAGATCCAGCGGTCGGGTGTCAAAACATGCGGTGCCATCATCGCCATTAGGTCCGGTGTTGGTCGCCCGCACATAAATGGTTTGTTGGTCGGGATTGATTGTACCAAAAGGCTGACTGATATCGATGGGATTGACCCCGAGTTCGGCATCGGCTTGGGTCAGATGGAAAGTTACGCTCACTTCCGGTTCGTTGTTTAAAATGTCTTCAATAGCCGCGGCCAGATCAAATTCTGCAAAGCCATCGTTATCCGGATCACAAACTTCCAAAGGCTCGAGTTCAGGCGCCATGCTCGGAATAGGATTGACAACCAAGGTTAAAGTGGTGAAAGCCTCACAAGCTGTATTTTCACTGCTTACGCGAACTTCTAAAGTCTGAGGATTTTCAATATTGACATAAGCATCAATCGGGCTGATGGGATTGTCGTTATCTAAATCGGCTTGAGATTCAAAAAATTCCACTAATAATTCGTTGTCGCCTTGGGTGATTTCATCGATTTTATCATTCAAATCGAAGGTAGCTATTTCGTCACTGAGGTCTCCACTTTCTTCATCATCGCAAATTTCTAATGGTTCAGGATTGACGATATCGGGTATGGGGCGCACTTCAATATCAAAAGGCTCAATATTAAAACACGCCTGCGGATTGCTCGTGTCGGTTACCCTTACCCAAAGCGTTTGTGGGTTGGTGGTGTTTTGAAAGTTTTCCGGCTCAACAATAGCATTAATGCCGGCTTGTGCATCGGCTTGATTGAGGTGATAGGTGATTTGAAGCGTCGCAGAATCAAGACCGCCGAGCACTTCAGTTTCAACCTGGGTCAGGTCAAAAAACAAAATCCCATCTGCATTGTCATCACAGCCAATGACCACATCTTCAATAGGGGTGAGCAAAGGACTGTCCACTACTTGTATGATGAAATTGCCAAACTGCTCGCAACCATTGTTGGTATCCACAGCTCTAAAATAGATGGTTTGCTGGCTTTCCACCACATTGGCATAAGGCGAACTCAAAGCACCAACCTCATTTTGGGCATCGGATGGGGTGAGGTGATAGCTCACAGCAACATCAGGATTGGCAAAATTGATTTGGGAAGTGACCGTGGTGAAGTCAAAATTGTTAAAAAATCCATCATTATCATCATCGCATTCCACAAGAGGATCGATATTGACATTGATAGGTGCAGAATCGGTGACCGCCAACTCAAAACTACTTACTTCAAAACAATCTGGATTGTCTTGATTTTCCACCCGCACCCAAATGGTTTGGGGACTGGAGAGGTTTTGGTAAGCCACAGGATTGGTGATGGGATTGGTGTTGGCATCGGCATCGGCTTGCGTTTCGAAGTAACTCACCGCGTGGGATGTCAAGTTTTGATTAGCCCCTAAAACTAAGTTGGTGTTTTGACTCAAATTAAAGGTGGCAGAGGCTGTTCCGCTTCCTTCATCACAGTTTTCTAAATCTATGGGGTCTAAAATTTCAACATCAAAAATTTCAATGTTAAAACTAGCCGTGCTAAAACAGGTTGAATCAGCAGTATTTTCCGCCCGGATAAAAATGGTTTCGGGATTGTTTGCAGGGGAATAGTTTGCTGGATCAAGAATGGCGTTGTTTCCGGTATCGGCATCGGCTTGGGTGTTGTAGTAGTTTAAAACCGTTTCTGCAGGGTTAAAAATACCGAGAGTTCCTACATCATTTTGGGTCAAGTCAAAACTTTGAGTTAAAGTAAAATCTCCGCACAATGTCAAATCAATGGGATTATTGACGATTTCAGGTTGCTCGATGACGATGAGATCAAAAGTTTCTAAGGCATAGCAGCTCGGGTTATTGTTGTTTTGCACGCGCACCCAAATGGTCTGTGGTGAGCTGGTGCTGGTATAATTGGCTGGCGTCGCAATTGGGTTGGCACCGCCATCAGCATCGGCTTGTGAGGTATGGTAGGTGATGCTATGGGTGGCCGAGTCTTGATTTGGACCAAAAACAGTTGAATTTTGAACGGTCAAATCAAATTCAGTTTGACCAGTATTGCCGGTTTGAGCACATTCTTCAAGGTCTTCAAGCGGATTGGCTTCAACATCAAAAATTTCTAAAGTAAAACTCGTCGTGCTAAAACAGCTTGAATCAGCAGTATTTTCTGCGCGGATAAAAATGGTTTCTGGATTGTTTGCAGGCGAATAGTTGACCGGATCAACAATAGCATTGGTTCCGGTATCGGCATCGGCTTGGGTGTTGTGGTAACTTAAAACCGTTTCAGCAGGATTTAAAATGCCGAGGGTTCCTACATCATTTTGGGTCAAATCAAAAATTTGTGAATTGGTAAAATCTCCGCACAATGTCAAATCAACGGAATCATTGACGATTTCAGGTTGCTCGATGACGATGAGATCAAAAGTTTCTAAGGCATAGCAGCTCGGGTTATTGTTGTTTTGCACGCGCACCCAAATGGTCTGTGGTGAGCTGGTGCTGGTATAATTGGCTGGCGTCGCAATTGGGTTGGCACCGCCATCAGCATCGGCTTGTGAGGTATGGTAGGTGATGCTATGGGTGGCCGAGTCTTGATTTGGACCAAAAACAGTTGAATTTTGAACGGTCAAATCAAATTCAGTTTGACCAGTATTGCCGGTTTGAGCACATTCTTCAAGGTCTTCAAGCGGATTGGCTTCAACATCAAAAATTTCTAAAGTAAAACTCGTCGTGCTAAAACAGGTTGAATCAGCAGTATTTTCTGCGCGGATAAAAATGGTTTCGGGATTGTTTGCAGGGGAATAGTTGACCGGATCAACAATAGCATTGGTTCCGGTATCAGCATCGGCTTGGGTGTTGTGGTAGGTTATATTGGTGTCTGCGGGGTTGACAATACCAAGGACAACCGCATCATTTTGAGTCAGGTCGAATGTTTGGGTAAGGGTAAAATCGCCGCATTCTAAGAGGTTTTGGGGAAGGGTGTTGATAACAGGGTTTAAAATAGGTGTGATTTCAAATGAATCGACATCAAAGCAATTATCAAATAAATTATTATCGTGTCTTACCCAAATGGTTTGAGGATTTGTGGTATTTTCAAAAGCCTGCGGGTTGGCTATTTGATTTATATCATCAACAGCATCTTGATTGGATATGTGATAGGTAATATCAATATCATTTGGATTTTCACCGTTTAAAGCATTGGAGTCATTTTCGGTTAAATCAAATTGAGCAATTCCATCAGCGTCTTCATCACAAGCTTCCAAATCGTTTAATTGACCTATATCGGGAGAAAAGCCATCTATGACAAAAGAGAAAACATTGCTTAAGCAACCCTCACCTAAATTGTCACCAACGGTGTAATAAATTGTAAAAGGGATACTTGATGGTGTGAAAGCACTTGGATTTGAAATAGGATTTGTGC
>CAYNUX010000362.1:0-4536 GCA_964400115.1 uncultured Cytophagia bacterium | reverse complement strand
GTTGTGAAGATCCGTGATATCTCGTAATGAATACCTTCCATATTCCATTTCGAAACATCGTCGGTGCCTGCATTATGCAACTGAATTTTACTGGTAACGATCTCGCTGATCAATCTGTTGCGATCCCCATAGCCGAACAATCGATGTCTTATCTGCAACTCGCGCAGGTGTTGATCTTCGTCAATTTGTTGCTCGATCCAATCTGCAACAATAGATTTGATATCACTGGCCTTTTGGCCATGCAAATCTTCTTTTGTAAATTCGGGAACACGGCCAAAAAAGCGGGTCAAATTCTCAACCAGACCTTCAAGATCCCACTTGTCTGAATCATCTTCTTCATTGAAATGCCGTTTGGCTTTAGACTCGATAAGATCGACAGGTTGGGCGAATCCCAAAAGATTTTGTCGTCTCTTGTATATGATTTTTCTCTGCTCATTGAGAACATTGTCATACTCGAGCAAATTCTTTCGTATTTCAAAATTTCGCTCTTCAACCTTTTTCTGCGCCCGTTCAATGGATTTGGTAATCAGCGGATGCTCGATACGTTCATTTTCTTCGGATTGACCGAGCCGGCTCATAACATTGGTAATTCGGTCCGAGCCAAACAGCCGCATCAAGTCGTCTTCCAAAGAAAGATAAAAACGTGAAGACCCGGGATCACCCTGGCGGCCGGCACGTCCTCGCAGCTGCCGGTCAATTCGGCGAGACTCGTGTTTTTCAGAGCCGATAATATGTAAGCCGCCGTTTTCAAGAACTTTTGGGTGAAGCTTGATATCCGTACCACGACCCGCCATATTGGTTGCTATGGTGATCATACCGGGTTGTCCTGCCTTGGCTACGATTTCCGCTTCCTGACGGTGAAACTTTGCATTAAGAACCGTATGAACACGTCCCGATTCAATTTCTTTGCTCACATCCCCTTTTTTGAGCCAATTGGCCAGAGGCACACTGCTCCGTTGCAGTAATTCGCTCAATCGCTGCGACACATCGACAGAAATGGTTCCAATGAGAACCGCCCGGCCTTCATCGTGCATCTGAATGGCTTCATCTATAATTGCCTGGTATTTTTCATTCTTTGTCCGAAAAATGACATCATTGCGATCATCTCGAATCACCGGTTTGTTGGTGGGTATGACCTTAACATCCAGATTATAGGTACTAAAAAATTCCTGGGCTTCGGTTTCAGCCGTACCGGTCATACCGGACAACTTTTTATAGATACGAAAAAAGTTCTGCAAGGTGATGGTGGCCAGCGTCTGGCTTTCGGCTTGCACCTCGACGCCTTCCTTTGCTTCCAGAGCTTCATGCAGGCCATCACTGAACCGCCGGCCAGGCATAAGTCGTCCGGTAAACTGGTCGACGATAACGACAGCCTTGCCTCGTTTGCTAGCACGTCCGCGCGAGCGCATATCTTCATCTTCCAGTGATTTTACCACATAATCGATATCCGCATGGAACAGGGTATATGCTTTGAGCAACTGGGAAATATTTTGTATGCGTTCCTCGACTTGTGTATATTCCTTCCAAAAACGCTCTCGCTGCTGTTCCAAAATGGTACGGGGTTTTCGATCGAAATGAATTTGACACCAATGTTCGATTTCTTCATTTGAGACAACTTGTCCGGGTGCATGAGCTTTTGACAATAATTCATTCATCTCTCGTTCGTCCAGCAAAAACCCGCTGGAACGCAATTGCACTTTATCTTTTGGTAACAAGCTCTCAAGTTCCTGACGGTTGTTGGCTTTTTTGCTGGCAATCTTTAAAGTTTGATCTCTGAACTTGCTCAACTCCTGGCTATAGCTGAAATAGGGTAAACCATCCACAAGAAAGGTACGGGCCGCCTTTTGAATTTCAATGGGTATTCCTTGTTCGTTGATCTCAAACAATCCATCCAATTCGACTTGAGGATCTTCCATATTCTTGAAAAGCAATTCGGCTTCGTGCAGTCGAATTGCGGCTTCGCCGTTTAAAGCGCGCAGCGATACTGCGGTCAATCCCAAAAGACGAATATCACCAGAGCGTGGATTTGGTTGCCCCTCGATTCTGAAATAGCGATGTAACGATCGCAATTTTTCCGAGTCAGTAAATTCATCATTAAAAATTCGGTGACACCAATACTGTACAATGCGTTGCATACGGTCGAGTTCTTCATATCGACGCGACAAACTGCTGACATTTTGACTTGCTCCAGGAAAGGCTTCCGCGAGCATCTCATCCAGATTTTGGCGCAACTGTACATCATTGGAGACATCATTCTGCTTCCGAGTGTGCCATTCCTTGATTTTACCCTGGATATCGACAAAAGAAACACTCATTAAACGATCCAGTGTCTCGAGATTCAGACCGGTCCATCGGCCCTGTGAATCAACTGCAAAAAGCTTATCCGGGGTGGATTTTGAGATTTCTCTGTCCAGAGCTTCAACCAGAGCCAATGTTTGTTCGCTAAAGTCAGATAACAAGAGCTTGCCTCTGGGAGAAAGGCGCCAACGATCATGTCCATATTGCGAATACGTTTCGAAATAATTCTCAACCAGATTTTGATCTTGTATGATCAGGCCGATTTGGTGAAAATATTTTTGTATTTTTTCTGCAATGCGAATCCGATCTGCATAATCATAATTAGCTTGATTGAGCGTGCGATCCAAAAGGGATTGTATTTGTCGATCTCGTTCTTCCACTGCGTTTCTATCAGGCAGAACATAGAGTTCGGGATTCCCTCCCAGCATGGCGATACGTCCTTTTTCCGAAATGCGCTTGACAAAAGTGCGATTTTCAGAAAACTCGAAATATTCTTGCTTTCGTTCGGCAAAAGAGAGCGAGCCTTGTGAGGTTGCTGCAGAGCCTTCTTCTTCGGCCAACATAGAGGCCATCCGCGAAATAAAAGGCACGACAGAGGGCATGCCATCATATCGCAATGAAACGATCGCAACCTTTCCCTCTTCTGATAGCGCGACCGGGGCTCCTGACTGAGGATTGAGTTCGAAAAAGCTCTCCAGAAACAAACGTCTGCGCTCCTGTATCGTACGCGGAGAAAGATCTTGCTGATCCTCCCACTTGGAGATCATGCTCAAGAGTTTTTTCAGATCTTGTATCGTATTTTCAAATACGGATCCTGATCCACCCTGATTGATGAATTCGATTCCTTTTTCAGTAAACCCTGTAAATGTCTTGTCCTGTTTTTTGGAAAAATTAAAAAAAGAATGCCAGGCCGTATTTTTGTCGATATTTTTCTGCTGTACGAGTTGATTGACAGCATCAGGTAACTTGGAGATTCGCTCAGCGACTTTATTTAACGCATCCTGCTCTTCCTCCCCCAGGCTACGCTGTATGCTGGCAAGTGTCAGTTTGCCATCGAAGGTTAATCCATTACAAAATCCGCTGACAGGATCCTGGGTAAAAAACCGCACCGCATTTTTCTTTTCACCCAGTTCAGCGAGATTGGCGTCCAGCGCATCGAGCGACTGAATTTTAAAGACAATATCTTCGTCTCGTCCACCTGATAAAAAGATCCGACCTTTTTCAGTGATATCGACAACATTGCTTTTTTCGTCAATAGTGAAGTAAAGTTCAGCATCTACCTCACCGATGTTTTTATTGATTTCGTACTGGCCCTGAATTTTTTCGATCAATTTTTTGATCCAGAATTCCGAGGTTAAAAGCTTGAGCAGCCGGGGATTTTTAGGATCGCCTCGCTGAGCTCTTAGCAGCATCAGGCCGCCCGCTTCTTCATCACTTTCGATCAGTGTCTGCCCTTCGGTCACCAATTGATCTACGAGTTCTTTTTGACGCTTGTATAAATTTGCAACCACAGGTTTTAATTCATAATAAACATTTCTCGGAGCTCCCACAGCGCCGGAGATAATCAGTGGTGTACGCGCTTCATCTATCAAAACGCTATCGACCTCATCGAGAATACCATAATGAAGGGGTCGCTGAACCACGGACCACACATCGACGGACATGTTATCTCTCAGATAGTCAAAGCCAAATTCATTATTGGTTCCATAAGTAATATCGGCATTATAGGCGTCGCGTTTTTGAGCCGGATCCATATCACCGATAATGGAAGCGGTTCGTAATCCCAAAAATTCGTATATTTGTCCCATCCATTCGCAGTCACGTTGAGCCAGGTATTCATTCACGGTGATCAGATGCGCGCCTTTGCCTTCAAGTGCATTGAGGTAAAGAGGCATGGAAGCCACGAGTGTTTTTCCCTCGCCTGTGGCCATTTCTGTAATATTGCCTTCATGAAGGGCAATAGCGCCCACGAGCTGCACATCATAAGGAACCATATTCCATTCATTTTCCTGACCGCGCACCATCCACTTTTTACCCAACAGGCGCCGGCAGGTGTCTTTAACAGCAGCAAACGCTTCGGGCAGCAGATCATCGCAAGTTTCACCGGTTTTTAGCCGATAACGGAATTCCGGTGTTTTTGCTTTTAATTCATCATCGGTTAAATGGCTATACTCTTCAGCAATTCGATTGATTTCCCGAATGACAGGTTGAACTCTTTTTAAAAACTTTTCGTTACTG
>CAYNUX010000361.1:0-4547 GCA_964400115.1 uncultured Cytophagia bacterium | reverse complement strand
AGGGACGGCTCGAATATGTGGGAAAACGCTATCTGAAATTCACCGGATCCGGCAAATTTCAGATAGCGTTTTCCCACATATTCGAGCCGTCCCTTTGCCCGCAAATCGGGGGCGGTTTTGTCGGTGGGATCGACCGTAAACTGGCCGCGTAATCCGTCCCATTCGGTGGGCTTTTGTTTATGCTGAAAAATTATTTTATAATCCCATTTCCCGGGCTTGTCCGGACAAAGATGTGCGCGCCATTTATCACCGCTCTCTGCCGAGGTTTCGGCAGCATTGCCATCGGTAGCAAAATATCCCGGTACCTGGTATGCAGGATCGCCTGATTCGTGCGTGAATATCACATCCATCTGGTAATCCAGAAAAGGATTGGGATCGGTATCGGTTTCATTGGCAAACGGGCCGGTCAGGGTCAAAATGACATTGTGCCATTGTTTCATTTCTCCGCTGATGAGGACAGGATTATTGTTGCTGCATCCACAAGCCAGGGCCGCAAGCAAAGCGAGAAAAACAATCAATTTTTTTTTCATACATTATTTTTATTTCATTTAGATTTTTACGATAAAAATGGAACATTTAGATGATTTTGTTCGATCATTAAAATGAATACTTGGGGTTTTTGTTGATTCACGGGCCGTAAATGCATTCTATCAGTCGTTCTGCTTTTTTATGATCAATGGATAAATGATATAGAATGCTAAAAGGCAGATCTTGATTTTGTACAAATGTCCTGGCCCCGACCAGCGAATTGACGAGCGCTTTATGGCTCAAATTCAGGTCCTCCGGACGGTACCGGATCCCCAGAGAATCGATCAACGCCTTGATCCGGGGTAACTCGTTCTCTTGCAGAGCAGACATGAGCAGGATGCCCAATGCAACCAGTTCACCATCTAATTCTTTTTCTTCCATTTCCGGGGGCCGGAATGGATGGATGTTGTGATTTTTAAAATTTGACCTCATTCGTTCAAGCAGCGGCTCTGTGACGACCGCCAAAATTTCCCGATCTTTTGGCAGTTGTTGCTCCAGAAAATCATGCCCATATTCGATATTCATGGTTGTACCTATCGATTATTGGAACCCAGGACATGTGATTTGATCACTTTTGCCCGAAATATACATCGTTCATAATTCTCACGCCATGGTGTGCAGGTTTTATATAAAGTGTTTTTATTTTTACAGAGTTGTCATTATCTTTATTAAATTCAAATCTGCTCCATTTCTATAATATAAGGGATTGTGGATGTACAAACAATATTTTTCGTTAGCGCTGATTATCTGTGTCTCGTTTTATGTATCTTGTAATCTACAAATTGTGATGTCTTTATGATCCGAAAAGTCTTTACCCACGCCCATGGCAAATCCGAATTTGTTGCACATTTTTCATCATCCGTAAAAAAGACAGATCTGGAATCGCTTCGTTCCACGTTACAGCACCACGGGGCTGGTATCATAAGAATGGTGGTCTATGGTAATCTGCAATTTTGGCAAGAGATCGAACACGACATTTTCGATATTTTCGGCACAGTGGATTGGCCCTATTGCTGGATACCCGCAAACAGTAAAGAGGGGAATGAAGCAGAAGGGATTTATCTCTCGGCAATCACAGGGCCACTGCACAGAGTTGAGCATGATGGAAAGATCGTGGCAACCGTGTATACCATTGGCTCGGCCGATGTCTGTCTGATCAATGGCCTGCAGCCTACCGGGTCTGCTGCA
Source organism: uncultured Cytophagia bacterium (assembly GCA_964400115.1). GTDB lineage: Bacteria > Zhuqueibacterota > Zhuqueibacteria > Residuimicrobiales > Oceaniaggregativiventaceae > Oceaniaggregativivens. The sequence goes on along the minus strand of CAYNUX010000361.1, from coordinate 2,831 downwards.
CGAGGCGAACAGACGCTTGGTTTGCTGGAATCCATTCAGACGATTTTACAGTCCAATGGCTTTAGCATGACCGATATCGTGCGAACCTGGTTTTATAACGACGATATCTTGTCATGGTATGATGAGTTTAACCGGGTTCGTACCGGGTTTTATAAACAGACCGGACTCTATGACCATCGGTTTCCGGCCAGCACCGGTGTGGGCATTTTTCATCCGGAGAATAAAGCCTGTATCGCGCATGTTCTTGCCATAAAGCCAAAAACAGGAGCCGTGAATATCGAAACTATGGAATCACCGTTGCAATGTTCGGCGACCCGATATGGTAGCAGTTTTAGCCGTGCTGCCATCGTAAAATATAATGGAGCGAGCCGCTTGTATGTGTCCGGCACAGCGAGTATAGATAACGCCGGAAAGACCGTGTACCTGAATGATTTACAGGGACAGATCAAACAAACCTATAAAGTGGTAAAAGAGATTCTTGCCTCCTGCCATATGAGTTATGCAAATATAGTGTCGGGCGTGATCTATTTTGCCCGTAACAGAGATATTGCGACTTTTTATGAAATGATAGAACTGCAGCAAATCCCTGTGTTTCCGGCGGTTCTCTCGGAGAATGTGGTTTGTAGAGGAGACCTACTTTTTGAGATAGAGGTGGAGGCTTTGAAAGGCGATGCTGATTCATATAGTTTGAATTGGGAATGCAAACATCTATAAGCAAGGGAGTTATAGGTATTTATGATAAGGACTACAGAAGTATATCGCCCCCGAGAGACTCTGGAAACTGACTGGCAAGGGATCGAAAAGTCCGGACCGTTGTTGCCATTGCATGGTGTTTTGGGGTTGATCATGGTGTTCAGCGGATGGTATTTGTCCTGGGTTCGTCCGGTTTCGCTGTTATTCCTATGGGAAAACGCATTTTTTCTTTTATGGCTGGGGTACACTCTTTTTATCGATGGTTTGAATGTGTGGTCAAAGGGACATTCTTTGCTCACCCGCAATCCGTTGGCTTTTTTGGGACTTTTTCTCGCGTCCATGGCGTGCTGGTGGCTATTTGAATTTTTGAATCTGTTTTTGCAAAATTGGCGTTATATATTGAATCGGCCTGTGAGTCATCTGGAATATGCTATTCGTGCCACGATTCACTTTAGCATTGTGACCCCGGCGGTGTTAGAGACTGCCGAGCTATGGTCTCACAGCAAGATTCTGTCGTTTGTCCGCAGACGTCATCCCAAACCCATGTCAACGAACATCCTGACTCGAAACCTGCTCATCGGAATTGTCTGGTTGATATTGGTGATTGGGTTTCCGCGCTATGGCTTTCCGCTGGTTTGGGGAGCCATCTTTTTGATCATCGATGCTGTCAATTATCTCAATAAATTGCCGTCTATTCACGAGCTGTGGGAGCGGGGCGAGCGTCGCATGATATGGTCGCTTTCACTCGGCGCGCTGACGTGCGGTTTTTTCTGGGAGATGTGGAATTATCTGGCTGTACCCAAGTGGATCTATGAAATCCCCTTTGTAGATTTTTATCGGCTGTTTGAAATGCCGGTCCTTGGCTATATAGGCTATCTGCCATTCGGACTCGAAGTTTTTGCTTTGTATTTTTTTGTCATGCATGCATTTTGCTTGCAAAAAACAAAACTTTGGGATAGCAATCGTTATGTTCGTCTATGAAAAATCAATCACGCCCGGCTCTCCATTGTTGCCCAAAAGTGTCATCCGGCCATTGTCTAATGGTTCTTACGGCTGGAATTAATGGGTCTGATTGCCGGTGGTTCTGTGGGTTAATCTTTTCCATCCCATGTGTAAAAATTCGTACTTACGCCGTACATGGCATTTGGCACTGCAAACACCATCTGCGCCATAGGCTTTCCACGAGCAGAAGAGACAGGGATTGACAATAAAGTATTTTACTTTTTTGGCAAACCCAACCCCGATCACGGCAAATAAGAGGATAGCAAAGGGCCAATGCCAGGGTGGAATCATGCGGGTGGAAAACGGGGCATCGATGGTGTCTCCGAATATCAGGGGCACGCAGCACTGGCTCACTACCAATTCACCTTGTACCCGGTAGGCATGATATTGATAATCCGGAAAAACCAGATGATCGGTTACGAGTCCGGTTGTCAGTGCCAGGATGATCAATGCGAGAGCATAGAAACCGGCGGGTTTGCCCCCCATGGCCCTTCGAATGGCGTTGAGCTCACCGAGGTTTGTCGCCGGCCCTGCAATCATATAGGCGATGGCAGCACCCGGTGTGGCTCCGAGCAGCAATAATCCCTGCACAACGGCGATGGAAGGAATACTGCAGGCATAGACCGGAATGCCCAGTAAAATAACATAGATCAGCGTATACAGATCTTGTTGTCCCAGCCATCTCGAAATCCATCCCAGGGGCAAAAAAGTGAGCAAGACAGCGGCAATGCCCAACCCAATGAGTATATCCACACTGACATCAGCGCCGAGCTTCATAAACGACCATTTCAGTGTTTGAATGAATTTAGGTTTGGTTTTTAAAGGTGAGATAGGTTTTGCGGGTGTGAATTCCGGCGATTTATTTTCCATGGCTGTGCTGTTTTTTGCAAGGCCAAAGAGATGGTTGCCCAGCATACCCATGATCAATCCCCCGAGAATAACCGCAAGCAGCAAGGTGAGGGTAAGCTTGATTCCCAATAATTTAAGAGACAAAGCGATCAGGATCGGAGAAAGGATGGGGGTCGTTGTCATGAACGCAAGCATGTTTCCGATGGATGCCCCGCTTTTATAGAGCCCGATTCCGAGAATAACCGCAAGCAGCAAGGTGAGGGTAAGCTTGATTCCCAATAATTTAA
>CAYNUX010000360.1:0-4560 GCA_964400115.1 uncultured Cytophagia bacterium | reverse complement strand
AACACCTGACTGACGTAACCGATAAAGAGCAGACAAGGTTTCAAAGTGATCTTGCATAATGACACGATGATATTCAAACCAAAAGTCGAATAAATCACCACATATAATCAGGCGTCCTTGTTGTTCTTGCACATGATTCAAGAAACCAAAAAATTCTTGGCATTTCTGCCGTTCTTTTGCTTTCGTTTCAGCTCCCAAATGTGCATCGGAGACCAGGAACAAGGGTTGCATGAAACGGTTCCATTTACATTAATCAATAATTCAGAAAATGTAAAGATAATATCAGTCAAAATCAAGATTGTTCTTGAATGGCTTGATTATCAGCACGATAATGTTTATTTTGAGTGTTTGCCGGTGAACCCTTTGAAAAAGATTACACAGCCAATCATGCAATACTCATGCAAACACTAACGGTAAATCATGAAAGTTTGTTCCTTTGCAAAAATCAATTTACATCTTGCCATAACCGGCAAGCGTACTGACGGGTATCATGATATTGAGACGATCTTTCAAGAAATCGATTTTTGTGATCGGCTGGAATTCAGCCCCGCCTCAGAGCTGTCAATATCGAGCAATAATTCCAGAATGCCACGAAATGAGGAAAACCTGATTATAAAGGCAGCCAAATTATTGTCAAAGGACAAAGGGTGTCACATCCACGTCGAAAAACACATTCCTATGGGAGCAGGATTAGGAGGAGGAAGCAGCAATGCTGCAGCGACATTACTCGCTTTGAACGAACTATGGCAAACAGGGCTTTCCACGGAACAATTGCATGGCCTTGCGGCACAGCTGGGCTCTGACATCCCTTTTTTCATAACCGGCGGCACCGCATGGGCCCGTGGCCGTGGGGAGATCATCGTTCCGCTCGCTCCTGATCCCGATTATTGCGGCGTTCTCTTTATGCCAGACATCCACATATCCACTGCCTGGGCGTATCAAAATTCCAAATTTTTCTTGACAAAAAGAGATAAAAACCTTACATTCTCTATCGTTTCGGAAATGCTGCATCGCCCGAGCGAATGGAAAGATTTATTTTTTAATGACTTGGAACCAATAGCGTTAAAAAAGCATCCGCTTTTAAATAAAATCATAGAAACGATGTACGAGTCGGGTGCGTTTTATGCACATATGACAGGAAGCGGATCAACGATATTCGGTCTCTTTTTTAATCAAGAACGGGCCCGGCAAGCTGCAATGAAATGCCGTGATAGTGGAAAGACAAAAATCTTTAGGCCTGTCAAGAATAGAAAACAGACATTTACAAACGAATAATCTCATTCATTTTTTGGTGTGCTGACCAGGGTCGTACTTTACGATCGGTAGAATTGATGACCGACATTCTACCCTGCACTAGAAATAGAAACTGGGGTGTCGTCAAGTGGCAAGACACGGGTTTTTGGTACCCGCATTCGGAGGTTCGAATCCTCCCACCCCAGCTACTTTCTCTAGGCAAAGATCATGGTCTTTGCCTTTTTTTATGTCAAAATAAATACACAAATCGATATTGCTTATGCCTGATCAAAAAGCGGCTTTAGATCTTCATCTCTTTTCAGGACGTTCCAACAAACCGTTAGCAGAAAAAATCGCCAAGAGTCTGGGAGTAGCTATTGGCGGAGTTGACATTAAGAATTTTTCTGACGGAGAGATTTGGGTCAAATATGACGAAAATATCCGCGGTAAAGATGTATTTATCGTCCAGTCTACCAATGCTCCCTCGGATAATCTGGTGGAATTGCTGATCATGCTGGATGCTGCACGGCGCGCTTCAGCCAAACGCATCACCGCAGTGATCCCCTACTTTGGCTATGCCCGACAAGATCGTAAAGATCAGCCCAGAGTCTCAATCACCTCCAAGCTCGTAGCGAATCTTATCACCCAAGCCGGAGCTGATCGAATATTGACCATGGATTTGCACACCCCCCAAATTCAGGGATTTTTTGATATTCCGCTGGATCATCTTTATGGCGCGAGTATTTTTATACAGCACATGTTTGACTTGAACATACCCAATCTCGTCGTTGCCTCGCCTGATATTGGCGGGATTCGTCTGGCACGGTCGTATGCTCGCCGGCTTGATACAGATTTGGTCATGCTGGACAAGCGGCGCATCGCACATAATGTCTCTGCCGTGACCCAACTGATCGGAGATGTACGAGAAAAGAACATCTTGCTCGTAGACGATCTCGTTGATACAGGAGGAACATTGGTAAATGGTATTAAAGTACTAAAAGACAATGGGGCAAAAAACATTTATGTCGCTTGTACCCACGCCATCCTCTCAGGAGACGCTCCTCAGGCAATCGCAGAATCGCCGATTACGGCTATATTTTTAACGGATTCGATCGAAATCCAGGAATCCAACATTGAAAAAAACATGCAAATCATCAGCGTATCTGACCTGCTCGCTGAAGCTATAAAACGAATACACATGGAACGATCGATTTCTGATCTGTTCCCTGAAAAAGGACCTATTCTTTAAACATATGGAGAGTGCAATGGACGATTTCAAGTTGCATATTTATTCGCGCACAGAAACCGGAAAAGGAGCGGCAAAAAGATTACGCCGCAAAGGCAACATTCCGGGCGTCTATTACTATCATGGCCGTGAATCACGCCCTATTTATGTAAGCCGGCAAGACTTTATCAAACTGGTACACCAGGGCAATATCACGGTTGTCGATGCTATTTTGGATGATAAAGATCCTCTGCAGTGCATTATTCGTGATACGCAAATCGATCCTACCTCGCGTTTTTTGGCCCATATCGATTTTATGGAAGTCAAAACCGGGGAAAAGATCTCTGTGACGGTTCCGGTGCACCTGAAGGGGCAGCCCGTCGGCGTACGTAGCAACGGTGGTATCCTGAACCACATCTTGCGTGAAATCGAACTCTATTGTCTGCCCAAAGATATTCCCGAATTCATACAAGTCGATGTAGAAGAATTAGAGATTGGAGACTCTATAGACGTGAGTCAGATTTCTGCGGGAGAGTATGAAATTCTTACTGAACCCGAACGTGTTATCGCAGCGGTAACCGCCCCCAGAATGGAAGAAGAGGAAGAAGAGGGTGAAGAAGAAGCTCTCGAGCCTGAAATCGTAGGCAAAGAGTCTGAAGAAGAAGAAGAAGAGAAAGAGTGATCAGTCTTTGAGTATGAACCGAACGAAACCATCACCGGCTCTGATCATCGGATTGGGAAATCCCGGATGGCGATACAAAAAAACCAGACACAATATTGGTTTTATGGTGATCGATCATCTGAGAAAGCGACTGCCTGTATCGCGTAAGCATCACGACCTGGCAAAGATCTGGACCAGCGGCGAAAACGATATTACCTTAGCAAAGCCAACGACGTATATGAATGCGAGTGGTATGGCTGTTGAAGCATTGCTTACAGAATCCGAGCTTCCCATAAATCGTTGTCTGATTGTCTATGACGATCTTGATCTGCCTCTTGGACGGATCAGAATCAGAGCTAAAGGCAGTGCTGGTGGTCATAGAGGAGTTGCCTCTATTATAGATTATCTGGAGACCGAGCATTTTCCGCGGCTCCGGTGCGGTATTCGTACGATTGAGATAAACAGTATCGATACGATAAGCTATGTACTGGGTCGATTTAAAAAAACAGATCGCGAGACTTTGTTCAGCATGATCGACCAGGCTCTCCATGCTATAGAGACATTTATCTCAGATGGGTTGGAAAAAAGTATGAATCAATATAATCGTCTGCAAAAAGATTTTTGACTGGAACAAAAAAGGATGTTCCTTAAAGGAGGATAACCTTGAACAAATACGAAACCATATTCGTCGTCGATTCTTTGCTAAAGCCTGATGAGATCGAAAGCATTATCACAAAGTATCAGCGTTTTATCTCTGCTAATGGGGGACAAATAAAAGATACCGAACCATGGGGGAAAAAACGCTTATCTTATGAAATTAAAAAACGTCAGTATGGCTACTTTGTGCTGATTCGTTTTCAAGGGCCGGCCTCGATGATCAAGCAGCTTGAACGAGAATATCGCCTTAACGAGTCTGTTTTGCGCTTTATGACTTTGCGTCTCAGCAAACAAGCACTCAAGTCTCTTGAAGGTGAGCAAAAACGCGTTGCTCAGCCAGCTCCCAAACCACAACCAGTAAAAGAAGAAAAAGTAACAGAATCAGCAGCAGAAAAGGGCTCTGAACAGAAAGACGCTCAAGCACCCGAAGAAAAAGAAGCCGAACCTGCTAAACCAGAATCGGAAGAGCAGATTATTCCTGAAGAGCCGGTAGCCGAGACAGTACAAGAGAACGAAAAAGAACAAGCCCCAGAAGAAAAAAAAGCGGAAGAATAGGTGCCGCAATCCGATTCAAAAGGAGGCTTGAATATGGCAGATCTTAAAATTCCGGATATCAACAACATAATGATCGCGGGCAATTTGATTAACCAACCCCAATTGCACAATACAGAGGAGGGATCCCCGCGAGTAACGTTTATTGTTTCCAGTAATCGAAAATATAAAGACAAGAATGGGGTATGGCGCGACAACAATTGTGCTGTTCACGTTTCGGTCGAGAACCCAT
>CAYNUX010000359.1:0-4561 GCA_964400115.1 uncultured Cytophagia bacterium | reverse complement strand
AAGGATCTCAATCCATTTGTTTTGGGCATTGTGTCCTTTTAATTTCATAGCCTTTGTTCTCAGGGGCAGAGAGCGTTCCACATTGATCAATTTTTGCTGCGTATTGGCCAGTTTTGTTTCTGTATGCCTTGCCTTTTCCTCAAGAAATCTCAAAACCTTGTTGATTTCCTGGTTTCGGATTTTACTGGTTTTGGTTTGTAAGATTTTCAAGGTTTCATCAACAATTTTATATGCAACAAGAGGATCCCGTGAGTGTGCCAATAATCCGATCGCGTGTGATGATTTTGCCGGAAAAAAGTCAATGGCCCGAACCTCTTTTCGGACCAAAGCTTTGTCACAAGAATGTCCCACAGAATCAACATAGTTCACCACCCTTGCCACAATCGAGTCTCGAGTTTGCTCATCGATCAATCCTGAAAACAGGTCTACAGAAGGTCGGGTTTGGGATAAGGGAATTACTTTTTGATCGACAAGGGATTCGATTCTATCCCAAATAACAACTGTACTCGTCCGGTAAATTTTTGGGCGGGTAAAAGCATAGTATCCAAATCCAATAAAAATAATCATAAAAAGCAAGAGCATGAACCATTTTTGTTTTTGCCAAAAAATGGTATAATCTTTCTTAGACCAGGGGGTTTTTGAATATCGAGACATAGTTACCGCCATCGATGGTTTGTTTATCATATTTGATTAGATACAGCTCCGCCATGTCAGTTACAGTCGAATTGTTCTGATCTGGCGCTGGAAAGAGTTGTCCCAAAAACAGGACAAGAGTATATCGGATGTTTTGGGGTAAATAATGTAATTACAACTATCAACGTCTCCCCAATACGATTGCTCACTGTGAATTAGGCAAATGGTATGCCAAGAGATTTTTGGGGCTTTAATAGGGGGGAATTTTATCTTAATTTGGCATGAAATTTGTATTTATTTCATCCCAACAGAAGAATGATTTGTAAATCCATTAATATATAGTCTTTCTGGTTGATTATTGTATTGTCAAATAGCCCGAAAGTGTCAAGATTTGGTTACAATATGTCGCAAAAATTATACTTTTGAATTTTTAATATAAAGACAGGTGGGTGTTAAATGACTAAACGACTAGATGTTCGACCATTTGACCGAGGGAGAATCCTTGGGCTGGTAACAAGTATTTTTCTGATTTTGATTTTGTCACGACCGGCAAGCGCACAAGAATATCTTTGCTACCAGGAATTTCTTATACCCGGACCAGAGCAATTGATGCGCGATAGCTTTTCTTATTTGATCAATCATCGAACCATTGGAAGTGATATAAAAAGTGTGATCAGTGTCACTGTAGATGCCGATCAAACTGTGATTCATTACGATCACTGGGAAAATGGCTATGGAGGATCCGACGAGACTATTACTCTCGATCGTGGTGAAACACATGTGTTTCAATCAACGGTTCGAGTCAATCCGCGTGACTCACAGAAAATTTATTATGATGGCGGGGATCGGTTATATGTGTTGGGGGGCAGTGCCTTTGTTTCGAGAACAAATTGGCCCGTCAATCCTGGTCCTCTTTTGGCGATGGCCTTTCAGGTCTATCCGACTCAAGCATTGGAAAACACTTTTGTTATGCCTGTTGGAGATGAATTGGCTCAGCCGGATGACGATTTACCCTTTGCCGATTTTAAAGGCGTTGTTTTGCTTATCCAGTCCATTGAAGACCAAAATTCAATTACGATCACGGACGCCGATGAGAATGTTTTGTGGCAGGGCATTTTAAATAAGGGAGAATGCATAACCGACCCTGTCATTCGCGATATTCCCAAAGGGGCGCGAGTGGAAGGCGAACATCCCTTTCAAGCGCATATTTTGACAGGTGATACAGAATTGGCTATTGGGTATGAAGTCAATGGAATCGCTTGTATCCCCAAACAGTATTGGGATGACGAGTATGTCATTCCTTTGACCAGCTTTCAACCCTATGGCGAAAAAAATAACAATAATACAGAACTCTATCTTTTTAATCCTAACTCTTTAACTATCACGATCGATTTTCAGGATTCAACCTCAGGATCATTTGAGGTCGATCCATTAGAGTTAGTGGCTTTTTCACAAGAAACCGGGCACTATCTTCCCCGGAGTTCAGGAGTCTCGTTGCAGGGAAGCGATATTTTTTGGGGATTCGGATATGCGTGTTCCGGATATGACCAATATGACTGGGCCTTTGAACTGGTAGGAAACAATCTCCTCAATGATACCTATGTTGTTGGCTGGGCTCCCGGTGATCATACCAAAGCAAATAATTATTCCGCTGTCTTTCTTTCCGCGCTCGCTGATAATGTGACAGTCTATGTTGACTATGAACAGGATGATGTGGTCGACTATCAGTTCGAGACCAGTTTTCCCGAGGTCGTTCGGTTAGTCGATGAGAATGATCATGATATGACCGGTGCCAAGGTGTGGGCAGATGAAAAATTGGCTCTCATTTATGGCGCCATTGCAGGTGAAGATACCCCTGAATCGCATCCGAGTATCGATTCAGGTTATTCTATTATTTTTAATACCAATGATTGGACTACCCAGATTTTTGAATTGCACAAACGAACAGAACACGAAAAAATCATGTTGGCTGATACAAATCGCTTTGAAATATCTCTCAAATCATACGAACATTCTGTGTCTGAAATTGTCATTACCGACTCTTTGCCCTCAGGGTGGAGTTATGTGAACGATAGCAGCTATCTCTATCAAAAGAGCACGGGAGAACAGTTGGCTATTGAACCACTATTAACAGGAAATGCTCAGGGATGGGAATTAAAGTGGAATCTGGCCCAAAGTCTGGGGGTTTATGACTCTTTGGCGATTTCGTTTAACGCCATTCCTGAACAAGAAATCACAGTAGGTGAAAATGAAAACTATGTACAGGTCTCTTGTCAGATCAGCGAGGATGATATGACAGATGAAGCCAGAGTCTCTGTTCTGGTCTATCCCGGCGGAGAGATAAACGGCAAGGCCTGGTACGATGAAAACAATGACGGACTTTATGGGCAAGAGCCTCCAGCCCCGGAAGTCGAGGTGCGGTTGCAGGATGAAAGCGGAACCGTGATAGAAACCACGTTGACAGATCAACTGGGAACGTATTCGTTCTCTGATATTCGAGAGGGAACCTATTCTGTTGTATTTGAATCATTGACGGACAATTATTTCACAAAGCAGCGGGTTGGTTCTGATTCCACGATCGATTCTGATATAGATCGCATTACAGGGATGATTACCGGACTTGAATTTGCCTGGGACGAGGTATATCATCATATCGATGCGGGTTATGTGGATGAATTAAGTTCCGATTTGCAGCTGATCAAACAAGCTTCTGCGAGTACTGCCGAGTTGGGCGAGGTATTCACCTATACGTTGACTCTGGTCAATCACGGTCCCGATCCTATGGTCAGTATGATTGTGGATGATTCCTTGTCCTCGCTGCTATCATTCGAAAGTGGAAATCCTCCGCCGGATAGTATTCGTAATGGTCATTTATTTTGGTCTTTTGGTATGCTTTCGGTGGATAGTACGGTCGAATGGAGTTACCGCGTTCGTGTAGATGATATCGGTGAAATCGAAACAGCTGCCTGCGTTCAACCCGGTTTTCCGGATCTTGATTCGAACAACAATTGCGATCAATATGTATTGACCGCCCTTTATCCAATAGAATTAGCTGCTTTTCAGGCAGCCCAGATGATAGATGGAATTGAAATTTCATGGGTGACCGAAAGCGAAACCGATAATCTTGGATTTCATCTTTATCGCTCGAGTGAAAAATCGGGGCAATACGAGTCGATTACCCGTACGATGATTTACGGCGCAGGTAACAGCAATGCAAGGCACTCTTATTCTTATCTCGATGAGAATATAGAGGATGGTCATACCTATTATTACAAACTGGCTGATATTGCCTACGATGGGACGATGAGTTACCATGGTCCCATAGAAATATCTGTCACCGCGCCGTTAGAGTATGCGCTCGACCCCAATTATCCCAATCCCTTTAACCCGGAAACGATGCTTAGAATGCACGTCGCCCGGGAAGGATATGGTACGCTTTTGATTTACAATATGAGGGGTCAAAAGGTTCGTACCCTGGTGCAGGAAAATCTTGCTGTGGGTGTGCATAGCATTGTTTGGGATGGGCGAAATGATCTTGGAGAGCAATTGTCCAGCGGGATCTATTTCGCTGTTTTTCAAATCAATGATTTTATGCAAAAGCAAAAAATGACCCTTTTGAAATAGTGCTCTCGAGAGCCCGATACGGAAAATTCGTGTCGGGCTATCTTGAAAAATCCGACTTTTCTCCAAGATTTACGATATTTTCTTTACGGCTTTATCATCCCGTTTTTCCTATTTTATAAGAATCTAGGTGAACTTGATCTCAAGGGAGCCTTATGTCTGGATAGAGTTGTTTCCTGGTGGTTTTGAAATGGCGAGAGAAGGGAAGGAAAAGAAAATTTTTAAATTCTCCCGGTTTTGGTTAAAGAGCAAGGCACAAAAAAATATGCCGAGCCGTCTAAGGCACCGACTTAGGGGGGTTGCCGGT